>JAJPZP010000156.1:0-1452 GCA_021204285.1 Lachnospiraceae bacterium
TGCAGGGCGGCCTCTCTCTCCCGGAAAAGCAGTGCCTGACTGTATTTCAAATATGGTTCACAGCCATGCCGGACGATGAAATCCATCCCCTGCGGATTTCGTGTGAGACTGCTGACAAACAGATTCATCTCCGGGCTCGTTCCTCCAAAACACTCTTCCAGCCAGGTGAACGCTGTCTCCATCCTGACATGCAGTTCATCGATCAGCTCCGCACGTCGATCCACATCCTCCTGAAAGAGTTCCCGCAAAGCCTCCTGTACCGCCGTTTTTTCATGAAGGTGACGCTTTTTTATCGACAGTTTCATCTCCTCCAGACGTCTCCGTACCCGTGCATCCTCATCTGCAGCAGGATCCTCCGGGACATTCCCCTCCTGCTGCAGAATCTCATGAAGACGCATCGCAAAACGGTCCTCTCTTTCATAACGGCGGAAATCATCCTGAAGCTGCTCCAACAGCAGATTAACCACGGTAAAGCGTTCTTCCAGATCTCCTTCGGCGGCCATCGCCGTTTTTTCCCGGTATTCTTCCGGGGACAGATTTCCCGCCAGCAGTTCCGCCACCCCATAGTCCGAACCGTATTTCCGGTAAAGCGTACTGTAAGCCGCAAAATCCCGTGCGATCTTTTCCTGATGCAGAAATTGCAGCGCCTGGTCAGCGCCGAAAGGAATCCCGGCTTTCTCATAGCTCTTCAAAAGTTCAGAGAGATCCTCCCAGCCTCTCGCTGTGACGAAGGCCGGACATTCTTCTTCCTGATTGATCACATAAAAGCAATCGTTTTTGATCGTCAGATAGGAGATCACCGCTCCATGTACTCTGGCCGCGCGGGCATAGTCCAGCCACACTTTAAGATCCGCTTCTACATTAATCTGCCGCACCCGGTCCAGCGTCACCACGTCGAACTCCCGCACAGATTTGTTGTATTCCGGAGGGTTGCCTGCTCCTACGATCACCCAGCCCTCCGGTACCCTGTGATTGCCAAAGGTCTTGTTCTGCAAAAGCTGCAGCATCGTAGGCGCGAGCGTCTCCGACACGCAGTTAATCTCATCCAGAAACAGAATCCCTTCCCTGCATCCGGTCCGCTCCATCGTCTCATAGACAGACGCGATGATCTCGCTGAGCGTATACTCCGTGGCCATGAACTCCTGCCCATCATAATTTTTCTTCACAATATGAGGCAGGCCGACTGCGCTCTGACGGGTATGATGCGTCATCGTGTAAGACACAAGCCCGACCCCGCACTCTTCCGCCACCTGTTCCATGATTGCAGTCTTTCCAATGCCGGGAGGCCCCATCAAAAGAATCGGCCTCTGCCGAACCGCCGGGAACACATACTTCCCGTCCGGACCTTTCCGGAGATAGGCCCGCAGCGTGTTCGCAATCTCCTGTCTGGCTTCCTGAATATTCATACCCCACTCCTATATTTTCAGTTTCATCGCCCAGTCCGGCACCAGA
>JAJPZP010000156.1:1470-10984 GCA_021204285.1 Lachnospiraceae bacterium
GCGGCGTCAGCGGCTAGAGGCCATCGCCGTCCGTGAAATAAATCAGTGCCCGCATTCTTTTCAGCTTTTTCTCGCTGCGAAGCCGATTGATTTCCTGAAAAACCGGGCGAAAATCCGTGCCGCCGCGCCCCCGGATCCGGATGCGTCTCCTGTAATTATTCCATTCCTCTTTGCTGCGAATCAGAGCTACGTCACGAACCTCGCAGTCGCATTGCATGAAAACTACATTCATTTTCCGGAAAAAGTTCTCCTGTCCGGCCAGCAGCTCCCAGGTCTCGTCGAGGAAGCGTCCCACGGCCTCCCCAGAACAGGAACCGGAAGTATCGATCGCGACGACCAGCTCCTCCAGGCGGTAGACCTCCTTATATTCCAGCGGTTCGATCAGCGGCATGGAGCCGTACTGCTCCATACCAAGATGGTAGTAAATATAATCGAAGCTGTCCTCGTCAAGTTCGATTTCCTCCCGCGGAACCATAAATCGCCGCAGGATTCTCCGGTAATCCGTCCGGGAGTTCTTCTGCGGCGGCGCTTCCTCCTCCATAATACCCGGATTCACACCCCGGCGGCGCCCACCGCCCTTCCGGCTCTGTCCCGCAAGCCGAAGCAGCACTTTTTCCCAGCGCTTCCACACAGCGGGTGCCGGTTTTCTCTCCCAGCCCGCATGATCATCGAAGGAAAAAGCCGCCTGCATTTCCTGCCGGGAATAAGGAAAAGTTCCTTCCTCCAGACGCCGCGCGATCGTCTCCGCCGCCAGCGGAAAATTTCCCAGCAAATGCAGGCATTTTGCCGCCGGAGGCTTCAGGGATCCAAGTTCCGGAATCCTTTCCGCTTCAATGATCTGCTCCACCGCGATATCACAGGCCAGATTCCAGTCTTCTGGCTCAATATCTGTCGAGCGCAGCCAGTGCCGATACAGGCAATGCAAAAGGATATGGAGATAACCGCGCCGCAGACGCGGCGGATCCTCCGCGTACAATCGCAGCAGTTCCGGTGGAAAATACAGCAGGCTCTCCCCGTCCGTGGCAAAGCCCGGCTCCGGATGATCCTCATATGTCAGGATGGAAAAAGCGGCGTCCAGCGCGGGGAAGAGATCGCAGAGTTCATTACGGCAGTTCTGCAAAACCTGAAGGCTGAGTTCCTCCTCCCTTGACATCATATCCACAACTGCCACCTCCGCTTACCACAGCTGAAAATCACGATCCGGAAACCCGTACTTCTGTTCCTTCAGACGCAGCAGCCAGACCGTCATCCCGCTGCGGCGCTGCCCGATCGCAAGATGCAGGAGGCGCTCCGTCAGCTCCGCGTCAAGCCACCCCCGTCGCTCGAACTCTTCCAGCTTTTCCGTATCGCCGAGCTCGACCAGTGCCTCTGCGGCATTACGGGCATGTTCCTCCATCCAGGGCGCGTATTCTTCCCCTCCCTTCGACAGGAAAAATCCCCGCAGAGCCACAGCCAGACGCACTGCCTCGCTGGAAGTGCTGTGGAATTTACGCCACAACTTTTCAGATTCCTCTTCTGCTGCATTGACTTCGAACGTCCGATAAATCCGCACTGCATCAGACTGATTGTCGTCCCACATAAACGTTCCTCTTTCCTGCGGAAAAGCTCTATATAAATTCTATTATAATCTCCCCCTCATGATTTGTGAAGCTGCAAAAAAAGACGCCGGCAAGATGTCGGCGTCTTTCAAAAGGCTCTCTTTATTCTGCGATGTAGGGCATCAGTGCGATGTGTCTCGCTCTCTTGATGGCCACGGTCAGCTCTCTCTGGTGCTTCGCGCAGTTGCCGGTGATCCTTCTCGGAAGGATCTTACCTCTCTCGGACACATACTTCTTCAGCATTGCTACGTTCTTGTAATCGATCTCGTTATTCTCCTTGCCGCAGAATACGCATACTTTTTTCCTTCTGCATCCGCCCCTTCTCATCTTCGGAGCGTCGCCTCTTTCATTCCTGGTGTAAGCCATGGTTTTCCTCCTTCTACTCACAGTTCCATGTCTGAATCCGATTGTTATGAATTAATTAAACGGCAGCTCCTCATCAATTCCATCCGGGATATTCATGAAGCCGTCTCCTGCCCCCATCGGGCCCGGCGCTGCGGCCTGCTGCGGCTGATAACCGCCTCCCATGCTGTCGGAACGATAGGAATCATTCGACGCCTTGCTGTCGCCGAACTCTACTTCCTCCGCAACCACATCGGTCGTATAGACCTTCTGGCCATCGCGGTTCGTGTAGCTGCCGGTCTGGATCCTGCCGCAGATCATGGCACGCATGCCCTTGCGGAAGTATTTCTCCAGAAATTCCGCCTGCTTGCCGAACGCGACGCAGCTGATGAAATCCGCTGTCTGGTCGCTGTCTCTTCTGGAAAATCTGCGATCTACCGCAAGCGTGAAACGTGCAACCGCCGTCGCCGTCTCGCCGTTCGAGTAACGGATATCCGGGTCACGGGTAAGCCTTCCCATCAAAATCACTTTATTCATTAACAATCACCTCTGATAAGCTCTTTCTATGCGTCTTTGCGGACACACAAATAACGGATGACGTTGTCCTGAATGCGCATACGTCTCTCGACTTC
Source organism: Lachnospiraceae bacterium (assembly GCA_021204285.1). Classification (GTDB taxonomy): domain Bacteria; phylum Bacillota; class Clostridia; order Lachnospirales; family Lachnospiraceae; genus Hominiventricola. The sequence continues at coordinate 4,043 of JAJPZP010000156.1, forward strand.
TGCCGGGCAGGTCGCCGGCGCATCGAACTGGACGAAATAATAGAAGCCTTCACGCATCTTCTGGATCTCGTAGGCAAGGCGCTTCTTTCCGGCATCCTCCACCTCGGTCACGACGCCGCCAAAGCGAGTGATGATCTCCTTCGCTCTGTCCACGACAGCCGCTCTCTCTTCGTCCTCGATCTTCGCATTCACAACAAGTACTAACTCATATTTGTTCATGCTGCTTTCCTCCTTCTGGTCTCTGGCACATGCTCTCACATGTACAAGGATTTCTCTGATCTTCAGAGCAATAATATACCACGGAAATTTACTATATCATAATTTTTCCCTGATTTCAAGCATTTTTCCGCAGTCCCCGGGTGTTTTTTTCAACAAGCCTGCGCGCCAGCATGACCTGCCGGCCACAGCCGGTACACTTCAGTCGAAAATCCGCTCCAACACGGAGAATTTCCCATTCCTGACTGCCGCAGGGATGCGCCTTCTTCAGCTTTACAATGTCTCCGACCTGATAATCCATCGCTGCCTCCTCTGTCTCTACAGCTGCCCGAAGATCTCGCCGATACTGCCCTGCACAAGCAGGTCTGCGCGGGAATCCATCGGCGTCACGGATTTGTTGACAAGCACCAGCTTATTCCCCTGATAATAGTCGATCAGACCGGCGGCCGGATATACCGTAAGGGAAGTGCCGCCTATAATCAGCATGTCAGCCTGGCTGATCGCACGCACCGCGCCCTGCACCGTCGGCGTGTCAAGTCCTTCCTCATAGAGCACGACGTCCGGTTTGATGCGGCCACCGCACTTCTCACAGGCGGGAACGCCCGTTGAACGCTGAATAAAGCGTGCGTCGTAAAACGCGCCACAGCGCTCGCAGTAATTGCGCAGCACACTGCCATGAAGCTCATAGACCACCTTGCTGCCCGCAGCCTGATGCAGTCCGTCAATGTTCTGCGTGACCACCGCCTTCAGCTTTCCCTCCCGCTCCCACTCGGCCAGCTTTAAGTGCGCCTTATTGGGCTTCGCATCGAGGATCAGCATCTTCGCCCGGTAAAAACGGTAAAACTCCGCTGTATTTCTCACAAAAAAGCTGTGGCTTAAGATCGTCTCCGGCGGATAATCATACTGCTGATTGTACAGTCCGTCCACACTCCGGAAATCCGGTATCCCGCTCTCGGTCGATACCCCCGCGCCGCCGAAAAAGACAATATTGTCACTTTCGTCCACCCACTTTTTTAATGTCGCCACTGTCTCCGTCATGTCCCGTTTCCCCCTTTTCTCATAAATACTGAATCTCCGCGTTCTCCATTCCGCCCCTGCAACAGACCGCCGCCGCGTAATCCCCGTCCCGAAAATCCAGTATGCGAGCCTGATAGAGACCCCGGTCCTCCGGGAGCGGCGCTCCAAAGCCCGTACCCTGCGCTTTCAGAATACTCTCTTTCAACGCCCAGAATTCATAAAAAGCTTTCCGTCGCCTGGCCTCATCCGGCACCGCATCATAGACCTGCTGCTCCTGTGCGTTCAGCACACGCCGCACAAGCGCGTCCCGGGGCACGGCTGTAGAAATCTGAATATCCGCCCCCACCTCCAGGTCAGACAGAGCCAGAAGCACATACTCCCCGGAATGCGACCAGTTTACAAAAATATCATCATCCGGTGGTAACAGATACGGCTTCCCATGCGCGTTTCTCCGATACACCGCAGGACGCGCCACCTCCGGCGCGCACCGTTCAAGCGCAAGATTCAACAGGACTTCCGCACCCAGAAACAGCTGACGGTCGTGCGCAGCCCTGCGGCGTTCCGCCTCCTCGAGCCGATTTTGCGACAGATACGATCTCCACTGTTCCTCCGCAAAATCCAGTCCGGCCACCTGCATCGCAAATATCTGAAGCATGGATTCATCCTCTCCTGACCTTTCTTTCCCTTATTTGATAGTAACACAAAGCCGCCAATCCCACCACCACAAATTTCCGGACACAGGAAGGCTTTTCCTCCTGATTTACAGGAAACGACCTCGCGTCGTTTCCTGACGCACCAACCGCAGGCTGCGCAAGCGCCCATCCCTTATGCGGTTGCATGCATCTAAAGTACCCCGGCAGCTCTGCCATTTTTCCGTGCGGTATGTACGAGATTTCTGAAGAAGGTCGTGTGATATATTATGCCGCACCACACCGCACACGCCGCGCATTCCCCCTTTCGATCTGACAACAAATGGATTCATTCACAGAAATGTGAAAGAAATCAGACAAGCAGACTTACGACTTTATTATAATCGTGTCTATCGATTTTTCAAGGCATTTCATAAAAATTTCATAATTTTTTCCTTTATTTCTCTGTCCGTCGGGCTTTACATCTTTCCCGTTTTTGTTTATACTATATAAAACTATTTTTTCGCAGGTTGTGATGGTATGAAAATTGAGAAGATCAATGAAAATAAAATACGCTGCATCCTGACGCGCGATGATCTGGAGATCCGCCATATCAAGATCAGCGAAATCGCTTATGGTTCTGAGAAGGCGCGCAGCCTGTTCCGCGATATGATGGAGCAGGCCTCCCACCAGTTTGGTTTCCAGGCGGACAATATCCCCCTGATGATAGAAGCGATCCCGATGCCGAACGAGTGCATCATTCTGGATATTACAAAGGTTGCTGACCCAGAGGAACTGGATACCCGCTTTTCCAGATTTTCACAGGGTAGCGGCGAGCAGATGGAAGACGCACAGATGAATTTCCTTCCGGATGGTGCGGATGAGATTCTTGATCTGTTCCAGAAGCTTCTGGAACATCGCCTGAAAAACGCGCCAAAAGAGACCCGGGAGCAACAGGCCCAGGCGCTGGCGAGTGAGCTCGACATCCACAGGCTCTACCTGTTCGCAAAGCTTGATCAGATTGTTGAGGCTTCCCGCGTACTGCAGAATACCTATCATGGTGAGAACCGCCTGTACAAGAATCCGGACACGCTGGCCTATCATCTTGTGGTTTCCAAATCCGACCACACGCCGGAAGATTTCAATAAAGTTTGCAACATCCTGTCCGAGTATGGTGACAGCGCGAAATACAGCGCGGCGAACGAGGCTTACATGCAGGAACACTTTACACCGATTCTGAAGGCGCACGCGCTGCAGCAGCTCGCACAGATTTAAAGGAGAAAATAAAAGAAAAGAGGATAGCCTCAGACAGGTTATCCTCTTTTGTATCTGAATGTTTATTCCGCCGCAGCGGTCGCGCCGAGGAAATTGTTCAACCTTGCAACCAGAATGTCCGGGTCAAGACCGTGTACCAGAGCAGCCTCCTCCAGCGTCTCCATCTGTGCAGAAGGGCATCCAATACAGTGCATACCCTCTCTCATCAGGATCGGAATAATATTCTGGTCTATCTTTACCAGATCGGCAATAATCATGTCCTTGGAAATCGTAGCCATCTCTTTACCTCCTTAAAATAATTTCCGTTGTGATTATAGCTCGATTCTCTTGCAAAATCAAGGGCGGGTGGCTATAATTGTACTATAAAAGCCACTGTCCGGGGCTTTTATTAAAAACTTTATACAGGGTGGAGGGATGTGTATGGACAGGAAGCGCTACATCATCTCCGATGCGGCAAAGATGGTAGACGTCGAAGCTCATGTTCTGAGATACTGGGAGGACGAGCTGGAGTTGCCAATCGAGCGCAATGAGATGGGGCACCGCTGCTATACAGAAGATAACATCCGAACATTTCATCAGATTAAGGAGCTCAAGGAGCAGGGTTATCAGCTCAAGGCAATCCGGGCGCTCCTTCCGGAGATGGAACAGGGTAAAATACCACCCGCAATCATCCGTCCGCAGGAGCCTGAACCTGTGGCGGACGACAAAATGCAGCAGTTTCAGCTGATCCTGGGAAAAGTTGTCTCACAGGCGCTCCGGGAGAATCAGCTGGAAATGGGGAAGGAACTGAGCCATCAGGTCTCCACACAGGTCGTGAAGGAGATGGATTATCTGTTCCGGCTTCAGGAAGAACAGGAAGAAAGCCATTACAAAAAACTGGACGAACTCATCCGCAATTCCCAGCAGGAGCGCAGGGCTCTGGCACTGGGTCGCCGTGAGAAAAAACCAAAGGAACCAAAGGCGAAAAAAATACGAGAGAAAAAAGAGCCCCGAAAACGATCGTGGTTTGGAAATCCAAAGACGGTCGGTGAACCGGAGGGCTGAAAAAACGGGCCTGTGTCTGCACACAGGTCCGTTTTTTTGTTTCTCTTTACTCAGCAGAGATCGCGTCATTCGGACATTCCGCCTCGCAGGTGCCGCACTCAAGGCAAGCGTCTGCATCGATTACATACTTTCCGTCCCCTTCAGAGATCGCCTCCGCCGGACATACCGCTGCGCAGGAGCCGCAGGATACACAGTCGTCAGAAATAACGTATGCCATGATACTTTTCCTCCTTGTAAAATTTTGAATCCCGTTTCTGGTTTCCACCCTATTCTAATATAAAAACCGACAATACACAAGTGGATTTTTGTGAAACAGTTCAGCACAGCATCGAAGCCTTTAGCTCACACTCTTGTCCATATCCGCAAATTTTGTCAGCTCCGGTATCCACAGCAGATTGACACTGCCGATCGGGCCATTTCTCTGCTTCGCGATAATGACCTCAGCTACCCGCTGTTCTGCTTCTGACAGATCCTGGTCATAGTAACCCTTCCGATAAAGAAACATCACCACATCCGCATCCTGCTCGATCGCACCGGATTCCCGCAGATCAGAAAGCATCGGCCGATGATCCGGACGCTGCTCCACAGCACGGCTCAGCTGTGACAGCGCAATGACCGGCACACTCAGCTCCCGGGCCAGCGCTTTCAGCCCGCGCGAGATATCTGAAATCTCCTGCTGTCGCGAGGGGTTGCTGCGATTCTCCCCGCTCATAAGCTGGAGATAGTCGATGATTACAAGCTGGATATCATGCTCCGCCTTCAGCTTTCTGCACTTCGACCGCAGCGTCGACAGGTTAATGCCCGGCGTATCGTCGATGAACAGCTTTGATCCGGCAATGCTCGCAGAACCCTCGACGAGATTCATCCACTCTTCATCATTCAGACGTCCGGTCCGGATCTTCTGTGCATCCACATGCGATTCCAGGGAAAGCAGGCGATTGATCAACTGCTCCCGGGACATCTCCAGGCTGAAAATCGCAATCGGAATATTTTTACGGAACGCAATATGCTGCGCCATATTCAGCGCAAAAGCCGTCTTACCCATGGAAGGACGGGCGGCCAGCAAAATCAGGTCAGATGGCTGCAGCCCCGATGTCTTATAATCCAGATCCGCAAAGCCGGTCTCCAGCCCGGTCACTCTCCCACGTGTGCGGGACGCAGCGTCAATCTTCTTCATGACCGCGATAACCGCCTCGCGGATCGGGACAAATTCCGCCATATTACCGCGCTGCACCAGATCAAAAATCCGCTTCTCCGCGTCAGAGAGCGTATCCTCAAGCTTTGTAGTTCCCGCGTAACAGGTATTCGCGATCTCCTCGCTCAGGCGAATTAACTTTCGCGAAACGGATTTTTCCGCCACAATCTCCGCGTAATATTTGATATTCACGGAAGTTGGCGTCTGCGTCATCCAGCGCAGAATCTGCTCCGTCCCGCAGGCCTCCTCCGGAAGCCCTTTTTCAAGAAGACGCGTATGAAGAACAACCGGCTCCACCGGTTTTCCTTTATTATATAGCTCGACCATCGTATCATACACGGCACCCAGCTGCCGCTGGTAAAAATCTTCCCCCGTGATGATCTCGGAGGCCGTCATAATCGCTTCATTGTCAATCAGCATCGCTCCGATGACCGAGTTCTCCGCCTCCTCGTCATGGGGCATAACCCGTTTTATGAGCGCCTCTTCCATCGCTGCTTCTCCTTACACGCTCTTTTTCGTCAGGCTTCCTGAACCGTGACCTTCAGTTCTGCCGTCACCTGCGGGTGCAGCTTCACCGGCACGTTCGTTGTCCCAACTGCCTTGATCGGATTTGGCAATACAAATTTCTTCTTATCAAGATCAAGTCCGTGTTGCTCTCTGACTGCCTGCGCAATCTCTTTCGAAGAGACGGAACCAAACAGCTTTCCGCCTTCGCCGACCTTGATTGTAAGAATCGTCTCAATTCCGGCAATCTTCTGCGCCAGCTCCTTCGCCTCCTCAAGACGCTGCGCGGCAAGCCTGTCCTCATGTGCCTTCTGAAGCTTCAGATCATTCATATTCTTCGAGGTTGCCTGCACCCCAAGCTTTTTTGCAAGAATATAATTTCTGGCGTAACCGTCGCTCACCTCCACGAGGTCGCCTTTCTTCCCGAGTGACTTTACATCCTGCAGTAATATTACCTTCATTCCAGTTCTCCTTCCTTAAACATATCCTCCAGCGTCTTCCGGACCAGCTTCATCGCGTCCTCGACAGAACACTCGAGCTGTACTCCTGCCATATTCAGGTGGCCGCCGCCACCCATCTTCTCCATAATAATCTGAACGTTCACCTCGTCAATCGACCGTGCGCTCACATAAACCTTGCCCGCGTATTCCGTCAGCACGATCGAAGCCTTTACGCCCACAATATTCAGCAGCTCGTTCGCCGCCTGTGCGCCCACGATCGTCGGACTCGTAAGGCCCTTACCCGGGCAGACCGAAAGGGCAAATCCCCGGTATACCTCTGCATGACGCACCGCTTCCGCTCTGGCTTTATACTCCGCCATATCACTGCGGAACAACTTATGAACGCGGGTCACATCCGCGCCACTGCGCCGCAGGAAGGCCGCTGCCTCAAAGGTGCGCACACCCGTCTTTCTCATAAAGTTGTCCGTATCCATAACCATGCCCGCGTAGATACAGTCGGCCTCGCCGCCCTTCAGCCGCACATTATCTGCAAAATACTGCAGGATCTCGGCAACCATCTCGCAGGCCGACGACGCGTTCGGCTCAATGTAGGACAGAACCG
>JAJPZP010000156.1:10994-14956 GCA_021204285.1 Lachnospiraceae bacterium
GTATAGCTCGGCCTGTTCGTATCCACCACGACGACAACCGTGTTTTTGTCAACGATCTCCTGCGCCTGCGCGCTGCCTATGACAACGCCCTGCTCCCGTCCGATGGACTCCTCGAAAATCTCCAGCATCGGTTTCACCGAAGTGCTGATCTGATTTATGACGATATGCGCCTTCTTATTCAGCGTCTGCGCCGCACGATAGATACCGACAGCCGCGCCAAAGGAATCCATATCCGTCAACTGATGACCCATAACCACCACGCTGTCCTTGGTCTCCACCAGCTCGCGAAAGGCCTGTGCCTTCACACGTGCTTTCACTCGCGTATTTTTCTCCATCTGCTGGGTCTTGCCGCCATAATAGGTAATCTGGTCCTTCGTCTTCACCACAGCCTGATCGCCGCCGCGGGCGAGCGCCAGATCCATCGCGCTGCGCGCGTATTCCATACAGTCCATATAGGTCGCGCCGCCCGAGCCGATACTGATGCTCAGGGTCATCGCCATCTCATTTCCAATATTGACCGTTTTGATATCCTGCAGCAGGTCAAATTTATTCTCCCGGATCTGGTCGAGCGCCTTCTCCTGCATGACCACAAAAAAGCGATCCTTCTCGAGCTTCCGGACAATTCCGTCATAAGCGTTGAAATACTTGTTGATCTTTCGCTCGATCAGCACCACCAGAAGGGATGTGCGAATCTCCTCCACATTTTCCAGCGTCTCGTCGTAATTGTCGATGTACACCAGGCCGGCAACCATACGCTGCTCTCTGTTTTCCCGGATGTAACGGTTAATCTCCGTCGTTTCAAACAGATACAGCGCCACGAGCTGTCCCTCGAAATCGGACTCCAGCGACTCCTCCTCATCATCGGCATCGCCGCTCAGGTCAATCAGCTTGAGCTCTGCACGGTAATCGCGTTCCTCAAAGCTGAGCGTCAGCGTAACGACCGGATTCTCCGGCGCCGGAAAAACGCTGCTGTTGATCTCATGGAAAACGCTGCTGATCGGCCGCCCGCGCTTCAGGCTTTTTCCTGTAATATTCCGGAACTCCGTGTTCGACCACAGGACGCGCCCGTCCAGGCCGAGCAGGGCATAGGGCACCGGCAGCTCCTTCAGAAGCCGTTTCTGGATCTGCCCATAATGCGTTGCAAAGGAGACCATTTCCCGGCGCGCGGCCGGTCTGCCCCGAAGCCAGGCCAGAACCGCCACGAACGCGTACAGCAGTACCGTCACAAAGGCTACATAACCGGCTCTGCGGTCGATCGCACAGATCAGCCCCGCCATGACCGCCAGCAGGATGATCATATACAGCGGCCATCTCACATATGACTTTCTCTTTTTGTTTTTGCTCATCGAATAATCCCTTTTGAAATATTCAGCACAAAGCTACGCTACAGTAGAGTATACCATTTTCAGGGGACTGAGACAAGCTTTTGAAAAAATTCACAATAACAGTATTTTTTTGATAACTTTTCTCATCAAAACCTGTTGGAATTGACTAACCCCCTTCGCGAAACGTATGATAATCCTATTACAGAGGAGGAGGTACATGGAAATGTTACATTGTAACTGGGAGAAAATCGGAATTTTCGCAGGCGGCGTGCTCTTCGGAACTGCCGGCATCCAGATTCTCGCGAGCAAAGACGCGCGGAAGGTTTACACGAACTGCACCGCCGCGACGCTCCGCGCGAAGGATTGCGTTATGAAAACTGTTACCACCGTGCAGGAAAATGCGGAGGACATCCTGGCGGAGGCAAAGCAGATCAACGAGGACCGTACAGCGGAAGAAGCGGCCGGCGCCCAGGAAACGGAAGAGGCGTGAGCTTTTGAAATTCATTATCAAACACAGTATCCGGGGGCGTCTGCGCATCCACATGGATCAAAAGCGCATGAGCTGCCAGGAGGCGGACATCCTGCTCTACTATCTCGTAAACCTGCCGGGCGTGAACGACGTAAAAGTGTATGAGCGCACCTGCGACGCCGTGATCTGCTATCGCGGCGAACGAAAGGCACTGCTCGCCGCGATCCGCATTTTCCACTATGAATCCATGAACGTCCCGCAGGAGATCCTCGAGCACTCCGGCCGGGAGCTGAACAGCCTGTACCAGGAGAAACTGATACAGAAAATCGCGCTTCGCTGTCTCGGAAAATTATTTGTGCCATTTTCCGTGCGCGCCGTCTACACGATATTCCGATCCCTGCGCTACCTGCGGGAGGGGATCCATTCCCTGGCCAGAGGAAAGCTGGAAGTCTCCGTGCTCGATGCTACGGCGATCGGCGTCTCTGTCCTGCGGGCTGATTACGACACGGCGAGCTCCGTCATGTTCCTGCTCGGTATCGGAGAACTGCTCGAGGAATGGACGCACAAGAAATCTGTCGGTGATCTCGCACGCAGCATGTCCCTGAACGTCAGCCGGGTCTGGCTGAAACAGGACGGCCAGGAGGTACTCGTACCCGTTCACCAGATTAAGCCGGAGGACCTCGTGGTCATCCGCACCGGGAACGTCATCCCCTTCGATGGAATTGTGGCCGAGGGTGAGGCGGAGGTCAATCAGTCTTCGCTGACCGGCGAGGCTCTGAGCGTTCACAAGGAAACCGATGGCTATGTCTATGCCGGTACGGTAGTGGAGACAGGCGAGCTCACCGTTCGTGTAAAAGCCGCTTCCAGTTCCATGCGTTACGCAAAAATCGTCTCCATGATCGAGGACTCCGAACGGCTGAAATCCGGCACGGAAAGCCAGGCAGAATCCCTGGCTGACCGACTGGTGCCCTACACGCTGGCAGGCACCGGCCTCGTCTATCTGCTGACGGGAAATACGACGCGCGCACTGGCGGTGCTCATGGTCGATTTTTCCTGCGCGTTGAAGCTGGCGATGCCGATTTCCGTGCTGTCCGCCATCCGCGAAGCGCATTCCCGGCGCATCACGGTCAAGGGCGGAAAATTTCTCGAGGCAGTCGCCGCCGCGGACACGATCGTCTTCGACAAGACCGGCACGCTCACAAAGGCACAGCCGACCGTGAAGGATGTCGTCGTCTTTGGCGAGCTCACGAAGGAAGAAGCACTGCGCACCGCAGCCTGCCTGGAAGAACATTTTCCGCACTCGATGGCTAAGGCTGTCGTACAGGCCGCAAAGGAACAGGGACTCGATCATGAAGAGATGCATTCAAAGGTCAACTATATCGTAGCACACGGGATTTCTTCCTATATAGAGGAACGACGGGTTGTCATCGGCAGCTATCACTTCGTCTTTGAAGACGAGTCCTGCACGGTTCCGCCAGCATATGAGGAGCGCTTCCGGTCGATTCCCGCAGAATACTCTCACCTGTATATGGCGATTGACAGCCTGCTCACCGCCGTGATCTGTATCGAGGATCCGCTGCGCGAGGAAGCGCCGGACGCCATCCGCGCGCTGAGGGAAGCCGGCATCTGCAAGGTCATCCTGATGACCGGAGATAGTGAACGGCACGCCGCTGCGGTCGCTCGGCATATCGGGGCGGATGCGTATTTCTCCGAGGTACTGCCGGAGGATAAGGCCCGCTACATCGAGGAGCAGAAGGCGCTCGGCAGCACCGTCATCATGGTTGGCGACGGCATCAATGACTCCCCCGCGCTCTCCGCCTCAGACGCCGGGATCGCGATCAGCGACGGCGCAGAGATCGCAAGGGAGATCGCGGACATCACGGTGGCAGCCGACAATCTGTACGCACTCGTCACGCTGAAATGTCTGAGCACACGGCTCATGGAGCGGATTCACCGTAATTACCGGACCATCGTAGGCTTCAACACCGGTCTCATCCTGCTCGGCGTCGCAGGCGTCCTGCAGCCAACCACCTCAGCGCTGCTGCACAACACCTCCACGCTGGCGATCAGTCTTCGGAGCATGAAAAATCTGCTGCCGGAGGACACGCGCCCGTAATCGAGTAGGAGGCGGTGATTAACCGCCGTCCTCTCACAGCACCGTGCGTACC
>JAJPZP010000076.1 GCA_021204285.1 Lachnospiraceae bacterium
GTGTTATTATAATATTGTCAGGAGGGAAAACAAATGAAAAGCTACTCATCAAGAGAAGTGATCAAGATACTTAAAGCGGATGGCTGGTATGAAGTGAATGTTGTTGGTAGTCACCACCAATTCAAACATCCAACCAAAAAGAAGCGTGTTACTGTAAAACATCCTGACAAAGACATCCCACGCAAGACGCTGGACAGTATCGAAAGACAGTCGGGGCTAACATTCAGATAGCTCCGGCATCCAATATATATCATGGAGGTATCAAAATGAAAAAAGTTGAACGTTACTTCTACCCGGCAGTATTCACTTATGAACCGAATCAGGAAATTGCCATTACCTTCCCCGATCTGGACTGTGCCACCAGCGGCGTAAATGATGATGATGCTCTCTTATCTGCCAGAGAACTTCTTGGCTGCGTGATTTTCGGACTGGAAGAAGATGGAGAACCGATTCCTGCTCCCACTGCGCTCGCAGATGTGAAGCTGGAATCCAATGAGCGCGTAGTGTTGGTCGATGTTTATATGCCTTCTGTACGTCTGGCACACGTTAATCGTTCTGTCAACCGTACTGTAACCCTCCCGGCATGGCTGAATGCCGCTGCACTGGAAAGGAATATCAACTTCTCCCAGGTGTTGCAGGATGCCTTAAAAACACAGCTCCATCTGGGATAACTGAATAAGAAATAGCGCCCCTGCTCTGGTAAAGTAAGGCGCTATTTCTTATGGTTTAAAGCTTTATTCGCCGGGTCGGGTGACTCGCACTCACCTTCCGGCTGTCCTGTTAAGTACATTATAGCAGGCCCTACAGATTTGTCAAAGATTTTTAACAGACAGACAGGAGGCAGGAATCGTGTTCGAGGACGTCACCTACAACTTCGGCTCCGGCCGCTATGCGATCTACCTCCGCAAGAGCCGGAAGGACATGGATCTGGAAGCCCGCGGCGAGGGTGAGACGCTGCAGCGCCACATGGAGATTCTGAAGGACCTGGCGCAGCGGATGCGCCTGAACGTGGTCCGCATCTATGCGGAGGTGGTCTCCGGCGAGTCGATCGAGGCGCGGCCGCAGATGCAGCGGCTCCTGAAGGACGTGGAGGCGGACCTCTACGACGGCGTGCTCGTGGTGGAAGTGGAGCGCCTGGCCAGGGGCGACACATCCGATCAGGGGCGCGTGGCCAAGACCTTCAAGTTCTCCGGCACGCTGATCATCACCCCCGCCAAGACCTATGATCCCAACAATGAATATGACGAAGAGTATTTCGAGTTTGGCCTCTTCATGTCCCGCCGGGAGTACAAGACGATCCGGCGCCGCCTGAGCGCGGGCGCGGAGGCTTCCTGCAGGGAGGGAAAGTACACGGGGAACATTGCGCCCTATGGCTACGAGCGCTACAAGCTGAAGAAGGAAAAGGGCTGGTCCCTGCGCATCGTCCCCGAACAGGCCGCCGTGGTGCGCATGATCTTTGACATGTACGCCAACGGGCTGAACGGTATCCCGGTCGGCTATGGCCGCATCGCAGAGGAGCTGAACCGGATCGGCACGCCTGCTCCTTCCGGCGGAAACTGGACAGCCTACGGCACGCAGAACATCCTCCGCAATCCGGTCTATGCCGGATATATCAAGAATGGCCGCCGCAGGCAGGTGAAGCGCCTGGAGAACGGCAGGACGGTCGTCAGCCGCCCGGTCAACCACGACTGCAAGCTCTACCAGGGACGGCACGAGGCGATCGTTTCGCAGGAGCTCTGGGACACGGTCAGCCGCCGCATGGCGTCGCGCCGGGCAGGCTCCTCCACGCGCGTGCGCCCGCAGCAGAACCCGCTCGCGGGCCTTGTCGTCTGCTCCCAGTGCGGCCGCATCATGCAGCGCAGGCCTTATCAGGACGGCTCGCCCGCGTCGCTGCTTTGTCCGACGAAGGGCTGCCCCACGGTCTCGAGCTTCCTCTCCCTTGTCGAGCAGCGCGTCCTGGATTCCCTCGAGGAGTGGCTTACCACCTATTCCCTGCCGGACCCGGATGCAGAGCCGCAGAATGCGGAGCGCATCGCAATCCTTCAGGGAAACCTGGACACTTGCCAGGCGGAGCTGCAGGAAGCGCGGGAACAGATCGAGCGGCAGTATGATTTTCTGGAACGGGGAATCTATACCGAAGAGATGTTCTTTGAGCGGAATGCCCTGCTCCGGAAGCGGAGCGCCGAGCTGGAGGATCACCTGGCGGAGCTGCAGGAGGAACTGCGAAAAGAAACCGGGCGCGACGACGCCATCCGCCGCCTGCTCCCGAAGCTGACGACGATCCGCGACTCCTATTCCCAGATCGATGATCCCGCAGCGCGCAATGCCCTCCTGAAAGAAGTCGTCGATCACATCGAATACACAAAATCCGAGGACGGACGGCACGGAAATCCCGGACTTTTTTCCATCGAAATTTACCCCAAAATCGGGTAAATATTATGTAAATCAAAAATTTTTCAAAACCGCTTTTCAAAAGTTCACTTTTCCTTGATTTTACAGGGAAAATTGACATTCTCTAAGGTCATGGGACCACGTCTTCCGTGCCGATATCTATCAGCACAGCCGCGCATTCCTTATAAGGCATTGTGTAGCGCTGCGAAAGGTAGCGCATGCTCGCACCCAGCTCCCCATCGGGACCTCCGAATCGCGGCAGGTTATACACTGCCACCCATTTTCTTCCTCTGTCTTTCCAGTTCCCTTCGCATCTGCCGCAGCACCGCCTTTCGCTCCCGCTCCATGAGGCTCTCCCAGCTTCTCTCGCCCTGCTCCGTGGCAATGCGCGAGGGAAGCGCCGTCAATTTCCTCGATCTTCCCATACTCCCTCCGTTTTTTTACAGTATATGCCGCCACTTTCCCGCATAGATTAAAGTCATGAAAACCGCAGCCGCCTACATCCGCGTCTCCACCGAGGAGCAGCTCGAATTTTCCCCGGACAGCCAGCTGAAACGCATCGAGGAATACGCCCGGGCACACGACATGCGCCTGCCGGACGAATACATCTATCTGGACGAGGGCTTCAGCGGCAGAAAGGCGCAGAACCACCCCGCTTTTCTGCGCATGATCGCCGAGGCGAAGCGAAAGCCCCGCCCCTTTGACGTGATCCTGCTCTGGAAATTTTCACGCTTCGCGCGGAACCGTCAGGACAGCATCCTCTACAAATCCATGCTGCGCCGGGAGTGCGGCATCGACGTGCTCTCCATCACAGAACAGCTCTCGGGCGACCCGACCTCCATCCTGATCGAGGCGCTGCTCGAGGCCATGGACGAGTACTACTCTATCAACCTCGCGGAGGAAGTGCGCCGCGGCATGAACGAAAAATTCTCACGGGGCGGCGTCGTCTCCGTCCCGCCCTTCGGCTACCGTATGGAAAACGGACATTTCGCCCCTGACCCTGCGCGCACTTCTGTCGTATCCATGATCTATGAGGATTTTCTAAACGGAAGCTCCTGCCGCGCGATCGCGCGGAAACTGAATGAAAGGGACATACGGACCACGCGCGGGAATCCCTTCGAGCCCCGCGCCGTCCGCTATATCCTGAGCAATCCGGTCTATACCGGAAAGCTGCGCCGAAACGTGCAGGGCGAGATGAATCTCGTGCCGGGCGGCCATCAGCCGCTGATTTCAGAAAGCACTTTTCAGAAAGTGCAGGCAAAACTCTCAGAATCAGGCGCCACACACATTCCACTGCCCGTACCCTCCGCCTTCCTGTTCCAGGGACTTGTGCGCTGCAGCTGCTGCGGCGGCGCACTCACCAGGAGTTCCCGAACCGGCGCTCTTCAGTGCTGCCGCTACGCGAAGGGAACCTGCCCACAGAGCCACTACCTCTCCATCCAGGAGCTGGAAGCGACCACGCTCCACACTGTCAAACAGGATCTGGCCGACACGGGCGAGGCTTTCGCACTTCTCTACGCATCCGTCCCGGAAATCCGGTAGAAAAACGAACTGCTCCGGAGCCTGATCGAGAAGATCGTGTTCCGGAGCAGCGACAAGAATATCTGTATCTGTTATCGCACTTTCTTTCTCGCGAGATAGACGGCGGGAATCAACATCGGGAAGATCTCGAGCCTGCCAGCCAGCATATCAAAGCAGAACACCAGCTTCGACAAGTTGGAAAATGCAGCAAAGTTCTGCGTCGCGCCGACGCCGTTCAGACCGGGACCGATATTGTTGATCGTCGCGGCCATGGCGGTAAAGTTCGTGATTCCATCGAAATTATCGAGCGAGATGATCAGCAGCGAGGTCACAAAAATGGCGATATAGGTGACCAGGAAAACGTTGATCGAGCGCAGCACCTCATGCTCCACCGTCTTCCCTTCAAAGCGGATCTTCCGCACATTGCGCGGATGGATGATAAAGTCCAGCTCCTTCAGCACCGTTTTCGCCATGATTTTCACGCGCATCACCTTAATGCCGCCGCCGGTGCTGCCCGCGCAGGCTCCGATGAACATCAGCAGCACCAGGATCGTCCGCGACAGCTCCGGCCACTGGTCAAAATCCGCGGTCGTGAAGCCGGTCGTCGTGATGATCGAGGCCACCTGGAAGGCCGCATGGCGCAGGGTCACGCCCACATTCTGGTAGATATGGTAAATATTGACCACGATCACGAGGACGCTCACGCCGATAATCCCGAGATAGGTCCGCAGCTCCTCGCTGCGCAGGCCGTCCCTGAACTTCTTCATATAGAAGAGGAAATAGACGTTGAAATTCACGCCGAACAGGATCATGAAAACAGTGAGTATCCACTGCGTCACGGCGTTATAATCCGCCGCGCTGCTGTTCAGCACACCGAAACCGCCGGTTCCCGCCGTGGCAAAGGCCAGGTTAATCGAGTCAAAAACCGGGCAGCCGGAAACAAGCAGACAGACCATCTCGACAACAGTCAGAAACATATAGATCAGATACAGAAGCTTCGCCGAGCCGCGCACCTTTGGCACCAGCTTGCCGACGGACGGTCCGGGGCTCTCCGCCTTCATCAGATACATGCTGGACGCACCTGTCGAGGGCAATACCGCCAGCACGAAGACGAGAATTCCCATGCCACCGATCCAGTGCGAAAAGCTTCTCCACATCAGCACCGCGCGCGGAGCCGACTCTACATCCGCCATGACCGTGGAACCGGTCGTCGTGAAGCCGGAGATGATCTCAAAGAGCGCATCCACCGGATTGGGAAAGGAACCGCTGAGGTAAAGTGCCAGCGCGCCAAAGAAACTCATGACGATCCAGCAAAGTGCCACACTCGTGTAGCCTTCCACAGAGAAAATCGTCGTGTTCTCCGGTTTTTTCCGACCCCGCATCAGCCAGCCGCATACAATACAGATCAGCGATGTCGCCAGAAAAGCCCACAGACACTTTTCCCGGTAAATCAGGGCGGTCAGTGCCGGAAGTAGCAAAAACAAAGCCTCCAGCAGCACCACACTTCCGATGATATAGCGTACCATTTTCCTGTTCATCGCCGCTCTCCCGCCTTATCCCGCCGCTCGCGTTTTTTTCAGAATATCCCGCAGATCCTTCAGCTCGCCGGTGCTCGTCGTGATGACAATGACGGAATCACCGACCCGCAGGCAGTCCTGCCCTTTTGGAATAATGGTCTTTCTCTTCCGGTAGATCGCGCAGACCAGCAGGTCGTCCCTCAGCTTCAGCTCCTGCAGCGGTATGTCCGTCAGCTCGCTCTGTTTGTGAATAATGAACTCCAGCGCCTCCGCTTTTCCATCCACAAGCCGGTACAGCGACTGCACATTGCTGTCGATCGAATTCTGCATCGCGCGCACATACTGGATGATCGTCTCAGCGGTGATATGTTTCGGATAAATCAGACTTCCGATGTCGAGAGATCCAATGATTGCGTGATAGGTATCCTGATCAACCTTGGTGATAATCTTTGCCCTGCTCATATGCTTGGCATAGAGGGACATCATGACATTCTCCTCGTCCTGATTGGTCAGGGCCGCAAAGCCCTCCACCCGCGCCAGCCCCTCCTCTGCGAGAAGCGCCTCATCGCGCCCGTCTCCGTAGATAATCGTAGCCTTCGGCAGCAGATCGCTCAAAAGCTCGCAGCTCGCGCGGTCCTTCTCCACGATTTTCACCTGAATACCCATCTCGATCAGGCGCTTTGCCAGATAGAAGGCAACCTTGCCCCCGCCGATCAGCATGGTATTCTTTACCTGGTTGGTCTCGATGCCGATCATGCGGAAAAAGCGGCTCGCGTTCGCAGGCGAAGCCACAATGGAAATCGTATCGCCCTCCATAAGTTCCATATCTCCATCCGGGATCAGCGTCTGTCCCTGCCGCTCCACGATGCAGATCAGAACCTCACAACGGGAGAGTTCCTCCAGGTTGCGGATCTTCTTCGCGCAGAGCGGATTGTCCGGCTGTAAGTGAAAAGGCAGCAGCTCAATCCGGCCATTCGCGAAGGTGTCAATGTCAATCGCAGACGGGAAGCGAAACAGTCTTGAGATCTCCATCGCAGCTGTCAGTTCCGGGTTGATGACCATTGAAAGGCCGAGATCTTCCTTAAAGTGATGAATTTCCTGATGATAGACCGGATTGCGCACGCGTGCGATCGTCTGACAGCCGCCGGACTTTTTCGCGATCAGACAACAGAGCAGATTCACCTCATCCGCATTCGTCACCGCGATCAGCAGGTCTGCCTTATCAATGCCCGCCTCCATCTGAATACTCAGGCTGGCGGCATTGCCAATCACACCTCTGGCATCTGCCGTATGAACGACACGCTGCACTGCCTCTGAACTCTCATCAATCACCGTCACGTCGTGTTCGTCCTTACAGAGCTGCTCCGCAAGCACCTGTCCAACCTGCCCACAACCTGCGATAATAATATTCATCCTTCGCCTCCATCTCTCCCCGCTTTTCAAAGATAACCTAACTATAGCACCGCCGTCCAAAAACTGCAATCCCAAACAGCCACGTCCAGTCGAAGTAAAGCCACATTTTCCTGTATATGTATAACCTGCCGCAGTCCGGACCTCCGAACTGGGAGATGATCAGCTTTGCCATCTCCGGATTGGGATTGGTAATGTTTACGGGATATTCCAGTCTCTTTTCATAATTCCACATTCAGCAGGCACCTCCTTCCCAGGGCCACGGCTGGCTTACCCAGTCCCATTTCCCATCCATGCCGGTCGCACAGTCGATATTCAGCGGCCCGTAGAGTGCCGCATAGTCTTTCAGTGCCTGTTCGCGGAGCATTTTATTTTCCTCAAAATAGGCCAGGGCCGCGGGATCCTCCGGATGCGTGTCGAGATAGAGGTTTGACTCCACGACCGCAAAGCTGACCATATCCACCCAGTCCAGCATCTGTTTCCTGCTCGGTTTACTGTTCTGTGCCATTTACCTGCACCCTCCTCTCACGCCGAGAAACGGCTTAAAAAGCTCCGGAAAAATTGTGCCGCGGAGGAGGCCTTTCTCCAGATCATAGACTGTATGCCAGTGCTGCCAGGGGACATAATCCATGGCGAGCGGATACTCTTCCCTGCTCATACGCATGGCCATACCGCCACGATTCGCGGGACATCCCTTAAATTGTTCCATTTTTCACCAGAATCCTTTCTTTTTCTTCTTTCCCTTTATCTTATGTAAGCGCAAAAAAAAGGTGATAGAAATGGTTCTACCACCTTTTGAGCCTGGTATCATCACTTCCGATGCTCGTGTGTGAAAAGATGATCCTGACAATATTCATAGTTGCCGACGCATTTGGAGCAGAAGCGGAATTCGAGATCATCGCCGTCTGCCTCCGTACGGCCGCAGATGGCGCAGCGATGATGCCCCTGGCTCTGCGCGGCTGTGCGTACCTGCTTCGTGTAGGTTCTGCGGCGCTTCGCCTGCTTCGGCGAGAACTTCTCCCTTCGGCTGCTCAGGAAAAAGATGATAAAATTCAACAGCGATACGAGCGCCGCCACGCTGTTCGCCCGGTAGGCGAAGATGCCCGCATTCAGCAGTGAAAACCAAAGCGAACTTCCAACCGGTACAAAAAATCCTGCCAGGATCGTCAGCCCATAATAGACGCCCTCAATGATTCCAAGCCACTTTGCCTTGATCGGAATGATAAAGAAGAGCATAAACTGCACATCCGGAAACAGCGCCGCGTACACAAGGAAAAGCGACAGATTCAGGTAAAAGGAGCCAAGCGACAGGTTCACGCCCATAATCAGATAAATCAGAAGGCAGGCGATCACATGCAGCAGCATCCCCGAGAAGAAATACAGGTTGAAGCGGAAGGCGCCCCACTGGTACTCCAGCGCCCGCCCGATCAGGTAGTAAAGATAGAGGGCGAACAGGATGAACAGAATACTCGACGAGGGTGGCTGAATGATAAAGGTAAAAATGCGCCAGATCTGCCCGTGCAGAATTGCCTTCGCGTCAAGCGCCAGCCACGTACTGTAGAGATTCGGCGCGAAAATATCGATTACAAAGCCCGCCGCATACAGCATGATAATATAATTCATCAGGTTGTGAATCGCGTATTTCCCGAACCTGCGCTCCATCCTGTCAAGCCACTTCATCGCAAAAAATCCTCCTTTAGATCAGTTAATTTACAGTATACGCCCGACGCGCCAAAAAAACAATGCCAGGGGCGGTCTTTCTTAACGGAAACTTTATAGACTTCACCTGCCTTCATCCATATAATTTATCATGGTTTACGCTGAAAATACGAAAGATGTGAGGTGAAAGGCGGATGAAGCCGCCGAAAATCATATGAATCCATGTTATCGACTGGGAATCGACATCGGTTCCACCACCGTAAAAATCGCGGTGCTCGATGAGGAAAACCATTTTCTGTTCTCCGACTATGAGCGCCATTTTGCAAATATCCATGAGACGCTGGCAGACCTTCTGGAGCGCGCCACTGAAAAGCTCGGGCCGATCGATATCTGGCCCGTCATCACGGGCTCGGGCGGGCTGACGCTCGCACAGTATCTGGACGTTCCCTGCGTACAGGAGGTCGTCGCAGTCGCGGAGGCGCTCGAAACCTACGCGCCGAAGACCGACGTGGCGATCGAGCTCGGCGGCGAAGACGCGAAGATCATCTATTTCGAGGGCGGCAACGTCGAGCAGCGTATGAACGGCATCTGCGCCGGAGGGACCGGCTCCTTCATCGACCAGATGGCCTCCCTTCTGCAGACTGACGCGAGCGGGCTCAATGAGTATGCAAAAAATTACAAGGCTCTCTACTCGATCGCGGCGCGCTGCGGCGTCTTCGCAAAGACGGATATCCAGCCCCTGATCAACGAGGGCGCGACGAAGGAAGACCTGGCGGCGTCCATCTTCCAGGCGGTCGTCAATCAGACGATCAGCGGCCTGGCCTGCGGTAAACCGATCCGCGGGCACGTCGCCTTTCTCGGCGGTCCGCTGCACTTCCTCTCAGAACTGCGCGAGAGCTTCATCCGCACGCTGAAGCTCGATGAGGAGCACACGATCATCCCGAAATTTTCCCATCTCTTCGCGGCTTCCGGCTCGGCTCTCCTCTCAAAGAGAGAGAACGCCATCCCCGCGAAGGACATGATCGACCGGCTACACGCGAAGATCGAGATCGCCTTCGAGATTGGCCGCCTTGATCCGCTCTTTAAAGATCAGTCCGAGTTCGAGGCCTTCGAGAAGCGACATGCGCAGGCCACTGTACAGAAGCGGGACCTTGCGAGTTATGAAGGCGACTGCTTCCTCGGCATCGACGCCGGCTCGACGACAACGAAGATCGCGCTGGTCGCGGACGACGGCTCACTGCTCTACTCTTTCTATCACAACAACGATGGAAGCACCCTACATATCACACTGGAAGCGCTGAAAGACCTGTTCGACCATCTTCCCGAGAAAGCGCATATCGTCCGCTCCTGCTCTACCGGCTACGGCTAGGCGCTCGTGAAGGCCGCGCTGATGCTCGACGAGGGCGAGGTCGAGACGATTTCCCACTACTACGCGGCGTCCTTCTTTGACCCGGATGTAGACTGCATCCTCGACATCGGCGGGCAGGACATGAAGTGCATCCGTATCAAAAATCAGACCGTTGACAACGTACAGCTCAACGAGGCCTGCTCGTCCGGCTGCGGCTCCTTCATCGAGACCTTTGCGAAATCGCTGAACCTCTCGATCCAGGATTTCGCGCAGGCGGCGCTCTTTGCGCAGCACCCGATTGACCTGGGTACGCGCTGCACGGTATTCATGAACTCACGCGTCAAACAGGCGCAGAAGGAGGGCGCGGGCGTCGATGACATCTCCGCCGGCCTCGCCTACTCGGTCATCAAGAACGCGCTTTTCAAGGTTATCAAGGTCTCGGACGCCTCCTCGCTCGGCAGTCACATCGTCGTGCAGGGCGGCACCTTCTACAACAACGCAGTGCTGCGCAGTCTCGAGACGATCGCGGAGTGTGAGGTCGTGCGCCCCGACATCGCCGGTATCATGGGTGCTTTCGGCGCGGCGCTGATTGCGCGCGAGCGCTATGAAGGGCAGACGACGACGATGCTGAGCCGCGAGGAGATGGAGGCGCTCGAATACTCGACCTCCATGACAAAATGCCGCGGCTGCACGAACAACTGCCGCCTGACCATCAACAAATTCTCCGGCGGACGCCACTACATCTCCGGCAACCGCTGTGAGCGCGGGCTCGGCCAGAAGAAAAAGGAAAATCCTGCACCGAACCTCTTCTCCTACAAGCTGAAACGGCTCTTCAGCTACGAGCCGCTCCCGGAAGCGGAGGCTGTGCACGGCCTCGTCGGCATTCCGCGCGTGCTGAATATGTATGAGAACTACCCCTTCTGGTTCACCTTCTTTACGAAGCTGAAGTACCGGGTGGTGCTCTCCCCCGACTCGACCCACGAGATCTACGAGCAGGGCATTGAGTCGATTCCCAGCGAATCCGAGTGTTATCCGGCCAAGCTGGCGCACGGCCATATTATGTGGCTATTGCAGCACAACATTCCGTTCATCTTCTACCCCTGCGTGCCCTACGAGCGGCAGGAGTTTGCGGACGCGAACAACCATTACAACTGCCCGATCGTCACCTCCTACGCGGAAAATATCAAGAACAACGTGGAGGAGCTGAAAAGCGAACAGGTCGATTTCCGCAACCCCTTCCTGAGCTTTGAGTCGCTCGAGATATTGACAAAACGGCTGATCGAAGAGTTTGAGGGCGAGCAGGGTATGACGGCGGCGGAGATCACGGAAGCCGCGAAGGCGGCCTGGGAAGAACTGCGTCAGGAGCGCCTTGACATCACAAAAAAAGGCGAGGAGACCCTGAAATGGATGGAGGAGCACCACGCGCACGGCATTGTGCTGGCCGGTCGCCCCTACCATGTAGACAATGAGATTAACCACGGTATTCCCGAGCTGATAAACGGCTACGGACTCGCCGTGCTGACTGAGGACAGCGTCTCACATCTGCTCTCGGGCGAACGCCCCTTGCGTGTTATGGACCAGTGGATGTACCACTCCCGCCTCTATGCGGCCGCGGACTTTGTAAAGACGCGCGATGACCTCGACCTGATTCAGCTGAACTCCTTCGGTTGCGGGCTCGACGCTGTGACGACCGACCAGGTGAACGAGATTTTAAGCAATTCAGGAAAAATCTACACCTGCCTCAAAATCGACGAGGTCAGCAACCTCGGCGCGGCGCGCATCCGCGTGCGCTCGCTGCTCTCAGCCATCCGCGTGCGCGAAAAGAAGCAGGAAAAACGCTGCATCGTACCCTCATCCTATGAGCGCGTGCTCTTTACCGAGGAGATGCGGAAAACCTACACCATTCTCTGCCCCGACATGTCGCCGATCCACTTCAATCTGCTGCAGCCGGCCTTCCGCTCCTGCGGCTACAAGATCGACGTACTGCCGCGGGCCGGCCGGAAAGCCGTAGATCTCGGCCTGAAATATGTCAACAACGACGCCTGCTATCCCTCACTGATCGTCGTCGGACAGATCATGGAAGCTGTCCTCTCCGGTCGCTACGACCTTACGAAGACCGCCATCCTGATCACCCAGACCGGAGGCGGCTGCCGCGCGTCGAACTATATCGGCTTTATCCGCCGCGCGCTGGAAAACGCGGGTTATCCGGATGTTCCGGTCATTTCCGTGAACTTAAGCGGACTCGAGAAGAACCCGGGCTTCAAGTATACGCCGGAAATGCTGATCAAAGCGCTCTATGGGCTGATCTTTGGCGATCTGTTTATGAAGGTGCTCTACCACACCCGCCCCTACGAGATCGTACCGGGCGAGGCAAACCGGGTCTATGAGCAGCTGAATGAGCGCTGCAGCCGGTTCCTGATGCAGAAACGTCCATCCTGGAGGGGCTTCAAGCGCCTGTGCAGTGAGATCGTCGAGGAATTCGACCACATCCTCGTGACGAATGAGCAGAAGCCGCGCGTCGGTGTCGTTGGGGAGATCCTCGTGAAGTTCTCGCCGTCCGCGAACAACGGCCTCGTGGATCTTCTCGAGGCGGAGGGCGCGGAGGCGGTCGTGCCGGATCTCATGGACTTCCTGCTCTACTGTTTCAAGAATACGGAGTTCAAGGCGCAGTACCTGGGCAAGAAAAAAAGCACTGCCCGCATGGGGCGGCTTGGCATCCGGGCGCTCGAATTTTTCCGCGCTCCGGCAAACAAAGCGCTGGCAAAAAGCCAACACTTCTATCCTGCCTCAAATATCGACCATATGGCCGATATGGCAAAGGAGATCGTCTCCCTCGGCAACCAGACCGGCGAGGGCTGGTTTCTGACCGGCGAGATGCTCGAGCTGATCGAGAATGATACGCCGAACATCGTCTGCACGCAGCCCTTTGCCTGCCTGCCGAACCACATTGTCGGCAAGGGCGTCATCAAGGAGCTGCGCCGCCGTAACCCGGAGGCAAACATCGTTGCGATCGACTACGACCCCGGCGCGAGCGAGGTCAACCAGCTGAACCGCATCAAGCTGATGCTGAGCACAGCCTGGAAGAACCTGGAACGGCGGAAAGAAGCCTGACAAAGCAAAACACCACACACTGACAGCAGGAGAACCATCCAGGCCTTCTTGGATGGTTCTTCTGTAGAATGGAGATTATGATGAAATTAAGATATGGAATCCTCAGTACCTCCTCCATCACCCCGCGCTTCATCGCCGCCGTCCGCGACACCGACAGCAGCGAGGTGCTGGCGCTCGCCTCCCGTAACCTCGATCACGCCAGGGAAAAAGCACGGCTCTGGAACGTACCACGCGCCTACGGCAGCTACGAGGAACTGCTCGCCGATCCGGACATTGATATCGTCTATGTCTCGATGGTGAACAGCCTGCACTATCAATATGCGAAGATGGCACTGGAGAGCGGACACCACGTTCTCTGCGAGAAGCCCTGCACGCTGTCCGCGGAGGACTCCCATGATTTATTTACGCTGGCGCGGGAAAAGGGGAAATTTTTCATGGAGGCCGAGAAGGTCGTCTTTCTCCCCGTCATGCGGGAAATCAGACAGATGATCGCGGAAGGCGTCCTCGGGAAGGTTACGATGGCGGATTTCTCCAGCTCCTTCGACCCTGGCTACAATTCCTGGTTCTTCAGTGAGGAGCTGGGCGGAGGCCCTCTCTACTCGAACGGCATCTACTGCCTGCAGTTATTACAGTATCTTTTCGGCAGCAAAGTCACGAGAGCGCAGGGGCTCTGCACGCGCAGCGCTACAGGCGTGGAAGATCAGTTCACCATGAGCTTTCTTCTGGAAAACGGACTGCTCGCGACAAATAAAACAAGCACCCGCGCTGAGACTTCCCACTCCGGCTGGCTCTACGGCGAAAAAGCACGCGTTGAGATCCCATCCTACTGGAAAGCGCGTGAGGCGACGATTCATTTTAAGGACGATACGATAAAGACCATCTCCTGTCCCTGCGAGCACGAGCTCGTCTACGAGGTGGAGCACGTTGCGGACTGTATCAAAAAAGGGCTCATCGAGAGCCCTGTCATGACAGAAGAGATGACCGTATCGGCTATCCTGGTCCTGCGTTCTGTCAAAGAATCCTTTTAAATTTTTTATTCTACCGGTTCTCGATCTGCCAGTCGATCGGCGTCAGACCGTTTCGCGTAAGGAACTCGTTCGTACGGCTGAAATGCCGACAGCCGAAGAAACCACGGTAAGCAGAGAGCGGACTCGGGTGTGGCGCCTCGAGGATCAGATGCTTTGGATTATTCAGCATCTCCTTCTTGTGGCGGGCCGGCGTTCCCCAGAGCAGGAAGACGATCGGGCGATCCTGCTCATTCAGCACGCGGATCGCGGCATCGGTAAACTCTTCCCATCCGATGCCGCGATGGGAATTCGCCTGATGCGCGCACACGGTCAGCACGGTGTTCAGCAGCATGACGCCCTGGCGCGCCCACTTTTAAAGGTAGCCATTGTTGGGAATATAGCAGCCGCAGTCGTCGTGCAGCTCCTGATAGATATTCACAAGTGAAGGTGGAATCTCGACGTCCGGCTTCACCGAGAAACACAGGCCGTGCGCCTGTCCCTCTCCGTGGTAAGGATCCTGCCCGAGGATGACGACCTTCACTTCCTTCAACGGCGTGAACGCGAACGCGTTAAAAATATCATCCGCCGGAGGGAAAATCAGGCGGGTGTTGTACTCCTGTTTGATTGTCTTATAAAGTTTCGCATAGTATGGTTTGCCGAATTCCGGCTTTAAAGGTTCTAACCAGTCATTCGATATCGCCGCCATATTCCGTTCCTCCCTCTCACAGGCGCACCGGAATGCCCTGCTCCCGCAGATATTCCTTCACCTGCCGGATCTCCAGTTCCTTATAATGGAACAGTGACGCCGCCAGTGCTGCATCCGCCTTTCCATCCGTCAACGCGTCCCAAAAATGTTCGAGCGTCCCTGCACCGCCCGAGGCAATGACCGGCACCGGCACATTTTCGGCAATCGTCCTCGTAAGCTCG
>JAJPZP010000001.1:0-1213 GCA_021204285.1 Lachnospiraceae bacterium
GTCCTCAACTGCCTTCTTCTCCACCTCCGTCGCTCCGCTCGGAATGCAGACGGCGATCTTCGGCTTGCGGAAGGTCTTCTTACCCACCGCCTTGCGGATAAAGTGCTCGATCATCTTCTCCGTCACGGTGAAATCCGCAATCACGCCCTGGCGCAGCGGACGCACCGCCACTATATTCCCCGGCGTACGGCCCAGCATCAGACGGGCCTCCTCACCAATCGCCTTTATCTTATTCGTATCTCTGTCAAACGCCACTACGGACGGTTCTTTCAACACAACGCCTTTTCCTCTGATATACACAAGAATGCTGGCTGTTCCCAAATCAATTCCAACCTCTGTGCCTGGCATAAATATTCCCCTTTCGTTCTCTTCTTCTCTATGATATATCTTAAACAATGATCTGTCAAGGCTCATTAAGCAAATCTCATTATACATAATTTCCCACGAAAAGAAAAGGCCTATTTTGTGAAGTTTTCTTTAAATCCCTTCTGCAATCCGCGATACCCCGACGTAATACTCGGAAATTTTATACCAGGTGCGATAATCGACGCTACCCGTCACCGGCAGGCCAAAGATGGACTGGAACTTTTCGACCGCGGCGCGCGTGGCAGAGCCATAGACGCCATCCTCCGCGATCCGCGGCAGCGCCGGATATGCTCCGGCGATTACATTAAGCTCCTCCTGCAGCTGCAGCACCTTCTGCCCACTCGAGCCCTCCGCGAGGTCGTAGCCCGGCCAGGACGCCGGCACTCCCGAAATCTCCTCCGCGGTGTTGATATAGATACTTTCTCCATAATAATAGCGCAGGATCTCGATCGCAGTATATCCCTGCTGCGCGAGGCTCTGCGAACCCCACTGGCTGAGCCAGTTCGGGCAACTCACATTCCGCCCGTCGCAGTACTGCGTCAAAAGCGGCTGCTTCACGTTGGGCCGCGACAGATAGTTTCCGAACATCTCGTCCACGACTGCAGAGATCGTGTCGAAAATATTTCTGCCGTAAACCCATTTCTGGTCGAAGGCCGTGGATGAGGTGAGCGTAAAATCGTAACCTCTGCCCCGGTAATACTCCGTATAGACGCGATTCATGGTAAACGACATGATTGCCAGCACGTTCGCGCGGATCGCCGCATCCTCCCAGGTCGCATAGATCTCGCTGCTGGCGACATTTTTTATATAATCCCGATAACGAACCCAGTGATCCCTCGCACTCGAG
>JAJPZP010000001.1:1223-14625 GCA_021204285.1 Lachnospiraceae bacterium
TTCTGTCGGCGCGCCAGCCTGCACCACAACATACGCCGGACCTCCCTCGCGACTCAGGACGATCTCTCCCGTCTCTGTCATGGGCACGACTTCCGGTTCCGCGATCTTCGGCGGGTAATTGCCGAACAGAACGTGCGGGCCGATCACGATCCGCTCAAAATCCGCCGGATCTCCCGCTTCCATGGCAATCTCCTGAATCGCTGTCACGCCGGGCAGCACCTCTGTCCCCGCCACCTCGACATCCTCATAACCGGGCGCCGCCACGCGAACCGTATACAGCGCATAGGGCTGCTGCTCCGAATCACTCAGACTATAGGTGAGTTCCGGCGCGGGCAGTTCAATCTCCTCCGTCATGCCGGACTCATCGGTCGTCAGGCGGATCGTTTCTCCCTGCGGATCTCCTTCATATGTGATTTCCACCATCGCCCCGGCGACCGGACGCAGCGAGCGTCCCTCTGTCAGCCGTATCTTCAGTATTCCCCTGCTCAGGTCATTTTCAGGCATAAAAGATCCCTTTCTCATACATCTCTTTACTATATATATGAAAAAGGGCTCTGTAAATTCCCCGGGGATGCTAAAAGCATACTCTATCTTTACCGGTTCTTTTCCTCTGTTTCCTCTGCAGACACGCTCTTTTCGCTCTCCGGCTCCTCTGGCTGAGAATCTTCTGTCCTGATCTCTTTTACCTCAGGCACTTCCACCTCCGCTTCCGGCTCTTCCTCCGGATCCGGCTTCATCAGCACACGTATCGCGGAAACAATCAGCACCACGCCAATCACCACAAACGCGATCATCGCGACTGTGCTGACAATGAGTGAGGTTCCGCTCGCCGCGCTGCGCGATTGAAGCATCTGCCAGGCAAGGTAAATCAGATAGCCCCCGGCTATCAGGTGAATCATCCGTCTTCCTTTTTCATTTCCCATCATCTGTACCTCCCATACTTTCCAGATTCTCGAGCCAGATCCGCGCGCAGGCGTCGCTTGGCATGCGCAGGTCTCCGCGCGGCGACACCGCGACCGTGCCGACCTTCGGGCCGTCCGGCAGGCAGGAGCGCTTGAACTGCTGCGCGAAGAAACGCCGCATAAAGGTCTTCAGCCATTTGAGAATCACCTCATCTGTGTATTCTCCCGCAAAGGCCTGCCGCGCCAGATAATAGATCTTGTCCGGTGCAAAGCCGAAGCGCAGCATATAATATAGGAAGAAATCGTGCAACTCATAGGGTCCCACGAGATCTTCTGTCTTCTGAGAGATCATCCCATTCTCAGGCGGCAGAAGTTCCGGGCTCACCGGCGTGTCGAGGATATCGAGCAGTACGCCGGTGAGGCTCTCGTCGCCACAGGTGTCTGCGTAGTAGCGGACCAGATGGCGCACGAGCGTCTTCGGTACGGAGACATTGACACCGTACATCGACATATGATCGCCATTGTAGGTCGCCCAGCCGAGCGCCAGCTCCGACATATCACCGGTTCCAATGACCATGCCGCCGGTCTGATTTGCGATATCCATCAGGATCTGCGTCCGCTCCCGCGCCTGGGAATTCTCATAGGTCACATCGTGAATGCTGTCGTCATGTCCGATGTCGCGGAAATGAATGTTCACCGCCTCGCGGATATCCACCTCGCGAAGATTCGCGCCAAGCCGTCTCGTCAGCTCACAGGCATTGTGGTAGGTGCGATCCGTCGTCCCGAAGCAGGGCATCGTCACCGCCGTGATGCAACTGCGGTCGAGGCCGAGCCGGTCCGCCGCTTTCGCCGCGACGAGCAGGGCGAGCGTCGAATCGAGGCCTCCGGAAATACCGATCACCGCACTCTTGCAATGCGTATGCTCCATGCGCTTTTTCAATCCCAGCGACTGAATCGCAAAAATTTCCTCACAGCGCTTCTGCCGTTCTTCCGCGCGTCCCGGCACGAAGGGCGCGCGGTCGACAAAGCGGTCAAGGGGCGCGTCGTACGCGGCCATCGTGTAGCTCGTCCGCACATACTGCTCCGTATCTGCGGAAACCTGATAGGTGGTATAATGCCTGCGTTCTCCCGCAAGCCGCTCGATATCAAGATCCGCGTAGATTGTCTCATTCTCAAAGCGCCGGGATTCCTTCAGCAGCGAACCGTTCTCGCAGATCAGGTGATGACCTCCGAAGACGAGATCAGTCGAAGACTCTCCCTCCCCGGCACTCGCGTAGATATAGCCACAGACAAGGCGGCCCGACTGGCTGCGGACCAGCTCCCGCCGGTAGCTGTCCTTTCCCGTAATCTCATCGCTCGCGGAGAGATTCACGATCACAGTCGCCCCCTGCATCGCATGACGGACGCCCGGCGGATTCGGCGCCCAGACATCCTCACAGATCTCCGCCGCCACCTCAAGGCGCGGCACGTTCAAACAGGAAAAGAGCTGATCCGTCCCGAAGGGTACCTTCTCTCCGGACAGCCACTCGACATCCACGCATTTCTCCGGCCCCGCCGTAAAATGACGCTGCTCATAGAATTCACTGTAATTGGGGATGTGCGTCTTCGGCACGAGCCCCAGAAGCCGTCCATCCGAATAAGCCGCCGCCACATTGTAGAGCTTTCCTTTGATCTCTATCGGCAGGCCAACGAAAAACAGGCCGTCCATCCCTTTGCTGGCCTTCACGATGGCAGACAGCGCGTTTTTTGCCTCCGTCAGCAGCAGCTCCTGGCGGAAGAGATCACTGCAGGTGTAGCCGGTGATGCAGAGCTCCGGGAAGACGATGATCCGCGCTCCGCGCTCCCACATCTCCTTCATCAGGCGGATGATCTCCCCCACATTGTATTTTGGGTCCGCCACGCGGATCTTCGGAGCCGCTGCAGCCGCCTTCACAAATCCGTATTTCATCTCATTTGCTCCTCCTGACGATTTCTTTGAGATCCTCTACTGAAAATTCATAGGGCGTGTTGCAGAAATGACACTTCACCTCGACCGGCTTTCCGTCCTGTATCATCTCATTCAGTCCCTTGCGTCCCACGCTGAGCAGCGCCTTCTCCACGCGTTCCCTGCTGCAGTTGCAGTAGAAGCGGGTGTCTGTCCGCTCCAGAAATTCCACATCAAATTCCCCCAGAATCTCCGTCAACAGCTGCTCCGGCGTATAGCCGCGATCCAGATAAGTCGTCACAGAATGAATCTCTGAGAGCTTTCGCTCCAGACGGTCGATAACAGCGTCCTCCACTTCCGGCATCAGCTGAATGATAAAGCCACCCGCCTGGCGCACCGTATTGTCGCGCTCCATGAGGACTCCCAGTCCCACCGAGGAGGGCGTCTGCTCCGAATTTGCAAAATAATAAGTCAGGTCCTCGGCGATCTCTCCGCTCTGCAGCTCGGTCTGCCCCACATAGGGCTCCTTCAGGCCCAGATCCCTGACGACACTCAGCGTCCCCGCGCCAAGCGCGCCTCCGACATCCAGCTTGCCCCTGCTGTTCGGCGGCAGCATCACCTCCGGGTGATTGACATAGCCCTTCACTCCTCCATGGGAATCCGCAGTCACAGTCAGGCCGCCGATCGGCCCGTCGCAGTGGATCTGCAGGGTGAGCAGATCGTCCTCCCCTTTCATCATAATCCCCATCATGGCCCCTGCGCTCATCAGGCGTCCCAAAGCCGCCGTCGCCACAGGGCTCGTATTATGGTGCGCCCGCGCCTCCTCCACCATATCTCTTGCCGTCACCGCAAACGCCCGGATCTGTCCGTCCGCTGCCGTGGCTCTCACGATATAATCACTCATCTTCTCCTCCTTCCTCCGCGCATCTCCGGCAGATCACGTAGACCCTCTCCGAATCCTCCCGCGGCGGTTCCCTGGTAAACGCATCATATATGTGCAACAGTTCAAGTCCCGAACACTCCACCAGCTCCTCTATCGTTGAAAGCCGGTAGGCTCTCTGGTAATGCGTCTCCTCGTATTTTCTATATAAATCCGAAGTTTCCCTCTCGAAAAGCGTCAGATTATACTCATTGATCATAGACTCCTCATCGTAATAGTTTTCCCAGATGAAACTTCCTTCTTCCCTGTTTTCAGCAATCGTCTGCTCTCCAAGCTGCTCCCGGTATTTGTACTCCGTATTCAGATCAAAGACGAACAGGCCGCCGTAATCCAGATAATTGCGCGCTGCTGCGCGTAAGATTCCAAGCAGTTCCTCTTCCCGCAGCACATAATTCAGGGAGTCGCAGACACAGACAATCGCCCTCACAGTGCCGTAAAGTTCAAATTCCCGCATATCCTGCTGTAAATAAAGAATGTCATGACCGGATTCCGTCCGTTTCCGGACAGCCTCCTCGAGCATTTCCTCCGACTGGTCGATGCCGATCATGTCGTAACCCGCCTCCGCGAGCAGCTCGGTCATCTGCCCGGTACCGCAGCCGAGCTCGCAGACCAGTCCTTCTGACACCCCATATTCATGCAGGATACCGGTCAGATATCTACACCATTCCTCATAGGGTACATCATCCATGAACAGATCATAAACCTTTGCAAAGCCCGTATATGCCTCCACCCTCACACCTCCGGTGAAAAGAAAAGGGCTGTTCCTGTCAAAACAGCCCCTTTTCCTTCTATTCATTGTCGTCGCGCCTAGTGGCTGCTCAGATATTTCTCAATATTCTCGATGGCAGTCTCCTCATCGTTTCCATCCGCGGTCACAGTCACCGATGATCCGGCAGAAAGCCCCAGCGTCATCATGCCCATGATGCTTTTTGCATTCACCTTCTTGTCGCCAGTCTCCACATAGATCTTGCTCTCATACTGACTTGCAACCTGCACCAGCACCGCGGCCGGTCTGGCTTCCAGCCCACTGGCGAGTTGAACAGTGATCGGTTTCTTAATCATTATGGCTCCTCCTTCTTACTCCTCTTTGCCCTCTCGCAACCGTTCAGCCATCATACTCAGTCTGCGAAGGCGATGATTCACTCCGGATTTTCCGACAGGCGGATCCAGCATTTCCCCCAGTTCCTTCAGGCTGGCGTCCGGATACTCCAGCCTCAGCCTGGCCGTCTCGCCCAGGCTCCCGCCCAGATGCCTCAGTCCCACCTTCTGATCGATATACCTGATATCCTCAATCTGGCGAACCGCAGCGGAAACCGTCTTGTTCAGATTCGCGGTCTCACAGTTCACCTTACGGTTCACCGAGTTCCGCACTTCCTTCACAATCCGTACATTTTCGAGCTGCATCAGCGACACGTGAGCACCGATAAGGCCAAGCAGATCAACGATCTGAGACCCCTCCTTCACATACACGACGAAATGCCTCTTGCGCGGGATGATCTTCGCATCAATCCCAAATCCGTCCAGCACGCCCCGAAGCTCCTCCGCCTTTTCCAGATCAACGCATACGATCTCAAGGTGGTAGGATTTCTCCGGATCGCTGACGGACCCGGCTGCCAGGAATGCCCCCCGTATAAAAGCACGCCTGCAGCAGCTCTGCCTCAGCAAATGACTATGTATTCGCGCCATACAGCCGTCCATGTTCCCGTCCGAATCCATGAGCTGCGTGTCCGTGAGCAGCCGCCTTGCCTCCCTGTCGTGGCAAACCGCCACGGTATAATACCGCGCGCCGCGTTTCTCTCGGACGGAGACTTCCATTTTCATATTAAAGGTTTTTCTCAATAATGTAAAGTACTTTCTTGCGACGGACATATTTTCTGTCTGGATTTTCACACTGAAATGTTCATCCCCGGTGACGGAAATTTTCCCGCAAAAGCTTAAGATTGCCGCTGTTTCCGCCAGTCTGCAGTGCCTTCCCGGCGAAATCTGCCTGGAAAGTTCTTCCTTGATCTCTCCGGAAAATGACATACAATTCCCTCACTTTCCCCGGGCCGCATCCTTTCCGATATCCCGGTGTTCCAGCTTCACCCCATAATCGCTCTGTCTGCTCAGCCGCTCATATAACCTGTCCGCCAGCGTCACAGAGCGATGCTTTCCACCTGTGCAGCCGATCGCAATCACGAGCTGATTCTTTCCCTCCAGCACATAATTCGGGATCAGAAAATGGAGCAGATCCTCCAGCTTGTCCAGGAAAATATGCGCCATATCAAAACCCATCACAAAATCCTGAATCTCTTTATCATTACCGGTCAGTCTGCGCAGTTCCTCATGATAGTAGGGATTCGGCAGAAAACGAACGTCGAAAACCAGATCGGCGTCATTGGGGATGCCATACTTGAAACCAAAGGAAAGCACGGTAATCATCAGATTTTTGAACTCGCGGTTCTGCACGAAGATCTGTTCCAGCTCCTGCTTCAGCTCCCGCACAAGAAGCTGACTCGTATCAATAATATAATCCGCCTGTTTTTTCAGAAAGACAAGCCTTTCCCGTTCAAGCGCAATGCCCTGCTCAATCCGTCCGGCCTCCGCCAGCGGATGCATGCGGCGCGTCTCCTTATAACGCTTCACCAGCACATCGTCACTCGCATCCAGAAACAGAATCTCATAGGCAATGCCCTGGCCTGTCAGATGTTCCAGTACCTGCTGCAGCTGATCCAGCGCCTTACCGCTGCGCACGTCAATCCCGATCGCGACCTTTGTGATCTCACTGTTTCCGGAAGCAGTCAGCTCCGCAAATTTATCAATAAAAGGGACAGGAAGGTTGTCCACGCAGAAATAGCCCGCATCCTCCAGTATTTTCAAGGCCGTCGCTCTGCCGGCGCCGGACATGCCCGTCACGATCACGAGTCTCATAGCTGTATCTCCTTCCCGTCAAAACCCAGGAGCTTTACCTCTGGCTCCAGTCGGACGCCGGAATGTTCATACACTCTGCGCTGTACCTCGCCGATCAGTTCCCATATCTGGGACGCCGTGGCGTCTCCCCGGTTGATCACGAAGCCGCAGTGCTTCTCCGACACCTGCGCGCCACCAACCCGAAAGCCACGAAGCTGCGCTTCCTCGATCAGTTTTCCCGCAAAATAGCCCTCCGGGCGCTTGAAAGTACTGCCTGCGCTCGGATACTCGAGCGGTTGTTTTGCAAGGCGCTTCTGCTTCAGTTCTTCCATGCGCGCACGAATTGATTCCGCATCGCCCTGTGCAAGCTCCAGCTCCGCCTCCAGCACAATGCCACCTTCCGAGGCGACCCGGCTTCTGCGATAACCAAACTGCATCTCACCCCCACTGTAGTCCCGCTCCGTTCCATCCGGCAAAAGCACACGCACCCACCGCACCACGTCTTTCATCTCGCCGCCGTAAGCTCCCGCGTTCATGACCATCGCCCCGCCGATCGTCCCCGGTATCCCGGAGGCGAACTCAAGACCCGTCAGACTGTGCTCCAGTGCAAACTTCGCCGCACGCACGGTCTGGACACCGGCCTGCAGCACGAGATGCGTCTCCTCCGCTCTCATTTGCGACACATTCCGAAAGAGATGGATGACGACACCGTTATAGCCCTCGTCACTGACCAGCAGATTACTGCCGTTCCCCACGATGTACCAGGGCATCTTCTGCATATGGCACAGATCAATCACCGCGCGCAACTCCTGCACGGACTGCGGCTCCACGAGATAGCGCGCGGGGCCACCCACGCGGAAGGTCGTATGAAGTTTCATCGGCTCGTCGGGCAGTACACGCTCCTCGCCCAGAATCTCCCGCAGCTGCTCCAGCATCATCGTCCTCCATGGTTGCTTTATTTTCCCCATCATACAACAGAAACGGGGATTTGTCGAGGGGCGCCTCGGCTGCCCGATGCCTTGGCTACCCGGACGCCCGCTCCGGGGTGGTATCCATATTCGGACACGCTCCCGCTCAGGGAAAAGCGTAGCGGTACTAAGCTCGCCTGTCGCCCTATGGGCTCGGGCTCGCTAAGTGCCGACGCTTTTCCGATGGTCCGTATATGGATACCATCCCGGGGCAGGCTACACTGTGGCGAGTGATATCCCAGCATGGTCCGGCTGTATTTCTGTAGGCGGACCATTGGGAGACGCCGGCACTTAGCGAGCCCGAGCCGTCCGGCGATGGGCAAGGTTGGTGTCCGCTGCGTCTCACACTGAGCGAGAGCGGGTCCGCTTACAGATGTACTGCCGGGCCATGCGGCCGGGGTCACGTATCTTTCACCGGCCAGTCCGTGGCAGGTGTCCCATAGCCAACGTCCCCGGGGCCACGTACCTTACCCCAGATACTTCTTGACGTACTGGCCGGTATAAGACTCCGGCACCTCGGCGACCTGCTCGGGGGTACCGCAGGTGACGACCGTTCCGCCGCCATCGCCGCCCTCCGGCCCCATGTCGATGATGTAGTCGGCGGTCTTGATGACGTCGAGGTTGTGCTCGATGACGATGACCGTATTGCCACCCTCGGCCAGACGCTGCAGGATCTCGGTCAGCTTGTGGACGTCGGCAAAGTGCAGACCGGTCGTCGGCTCGTCGAGGATGTAGACGGTACGCCCGGTACTGCGGCGGCTCAGTTCGGTCGCGAGCTTGATACGCTGTGCCTCGCCGCCTGATAGCGTCGTGGACGGCTGCCCCAGCTTGATGTAGGAGAGGCCGACGTCGTAGAGCGTCTCGATCTTACGGCGAATAAAGGGGACGTTTGCAAAGAAATCGAGCGCTTCCTCAACCGTCATCTCCAGCACGTCGTAGATGCTCTTTCCTTTATATTTTACTTCAAGCGTCTCACGATTATACCTCTTTCCGTGGCAGACCTCGCAGGGTACGTAGACATCCGGCAGAAAGTGCATCTCAATCTTCAGGATGCCATCCCCGGCGCAGGCCTCACAGCGGCCGCCCTTTACGTTAAAACTGAAGCGGCCCTTCTTGTAACCCTTCGCCTTCGCGTCAGAGGTCGAGGCAAAGAGATCTCGGATCATGTCGAAGACGCCGGTGTAGGTGGCAGGGTTCGAGCGCGGCGTGCGTCCAATCGGGGACTGGTCAATGCAGATAACCTTGTCGAGCTGCTCCATACCCTCGACCGCGCGATGCTTTCCGGGAATCGTCCGCGCACGGTTCAGCTTCTTTGCAAGGCTCTTGTACAGGATTTCATTGACCAGCGAGCTCTTTCCGGATCCGGACACACCGGTCACGCAGGTCAGGACGCCGAGCGGGAAGTGCACGTCGATATTTTTCAGATTGTTTTCACGGGCGCCGCGAACCGTCAGCCAGCCGGTCGGCGTGCGTCGGCTCTCCGGTACGGGGATCTTCAGACGGCCGCTTAAGTACGCACCGGTAATAGAAGCCGGATTGGCCATCAGATCCTCGGCGGTTCCGGTCGCGACGACCTCGCCGCCGTGCTCACCCGCACCGGGACCGATATCGACGATGTAGTCCGCCGCGCGCATCGTGTCCTCGTCATGCTCCACGACGATCACCGTATTCCCAAGGTCGCGCAGACGGCGCAATGTGTTCAGCAGCTTGTCATTGTCGCGCTGGTGCAGACCGATGCTCGGCTCGTCCAGGATATAGGCGACGCCGACGAGGCCGGAGCCGATCTGCGTCGCGAGGCGGATACGCTGCGCCTCGCCGCCCGAAAGTGTGCCGGTCGCCCGGGTCAGCGACAGATAGTCAAGACCGACGTCCATCAGGAAGCGGATGCGCGCATGGATTTCCTTCAGAATCTGGTCGCCGATCAGGTGCTGCTGTCCCGTCAGTGTCATGTGCTCCAGGAAATCATTCAGCTCGCGCACCGACTGGTCGGTCACATCGTAGATATTTTTATCGCAGACCGTCACCGCGAGGGAGGCGAGCTTCAGACGCTTTCCCTTACAGGCGCGACAGGGCGTGATGCGCATGAAGGACTCAAATTCCTGTTTCATCACGTCCGAACCGGTCTCGCGATAGCGGCGCTCGCTGGCTTTGATAAGTCCCTCAAAAGCGACCGGATAGACGCCTTCACCTCGCTGCCCCTTATAGTGCACCTTCACCTCGCGGGCGCCGCCGTGGACGAGCATCTGACGGACTTCATCCGGCAAATCCTGCCAGGGAGTATCCATCGAAAAATCATATTCCTTTTCCAGCGCCACCAGAATCGCGTAAGTGAAGCTCGACGGGTCGGTGCAGCTCTGCCAGCCAAGCACCTGGATCGCACCGTCTCGGATGCTCAAGGTCTTATCCGGGATCATCAGATCCTCGTCAAACTCCATCTTGTAGCCCAGACCCGCGCACTCCGGACAGGCGCCGAAGGGGTTGTTAAAGGAAAAGCTGCGCGGCTCAATCTCCTCCATGCTGATGCCGCACTCCGGGCAGGCATAGCTCGAGCTCATCGTGATGAGATCGCCGCCGATCACCTCCACGACTAACAGGCCTTCCGCCAGGCCAAGTACGGTTTCAATCGAGTCGGCCAGACGCTTCTCAATGCCCGGCTTCACGACGAGGCGATCCACGACAATTTCGATCAGATGCTTGTTATTTTTCTCGAGCTTAATTTCCTCGGAAAGCTCATACATATGCCCATCGATCTTCACGCGCACGAAACCGCTCCGTCTGGCCTTCTCGAGCACTTTCACATGTTCGCCCTTGCGGCCCTTGACCACCGGCGCGAGCAGCTGAATTCTCGTCCGTTCCGGTAGCGCCATGATCTGGTCGACCATCTGGTCGACGCTCTGCCGTTTGATCTCCCGCCCACATTTCGGGCAGTGCGGGATACCGATACGCGCGTAGAGCAGACGAAAATAATCATAAATTTCCGTCACGGTACCGACCGTCGAACGCGGATTTCGGTTCGTCGACTTCTGGTCAATCGAAATCGCCGGGGAGAGTCCCTCGATAC
The DNA here is from genome assembly GCA_021204285.1 of Lachnospiraceae bacterium. Classification (GTDB taxonomy): domain Bacteria; phylum Bacillota; class Clostridia; order Lachnospirales; family Lachnospiraceae; genus Hominiventricola. The sequence goes on from JAJPZP010000001.1 coordinate 11,908, forward strand.
TCTCGACCTCCGGCTTCTCCATCTGCCCGAGGAACTGCCGCGCGTAGGAGGACAGCGACTCCATGTAGCGCCGCTGCCCCTCCGCATAAATTGTGTCGAATGCCAGTGAGGATTTTCCCGAGCCGGACAGGCCAGTCAGCACGACCAGTTCATTTCTCGGAATCTCCAGATCTATATTTTTCAGGTTGTGCTCGCTCGCGCCCCTGATCTTAATGTATTTTCTAAGTCCTTCCGCCATACTTTTCCCTCTTGAACAATCTCATATTGTAATGACTCGGTTCAGTCGCCGTGCAGCCGCACCGATTTGCCTGCACAGTATAGCACATTCCGAAAAAAAAGTACAGAGCAGAGCGAACATCTGTTCTGTACTTTTGAGTTTTCCTTGCATCTGTTACTGCAGACCATTCATCTGCTTTTTCAGCTCAATCATCTGATCGCGCAGCGTCGCAGCCGTCTCGAAATCCAGCTCCGCAGCGGCCTTCTTCATCTTCTTCTGAACCTGACCGATCAGCTTCTCGAGCTCCTCCCGGCTCATCGATTCCAGATCCTTCTCAAAGCGCAGCTCCTTCTGATCCACTTCTTTGGAAATGCTGATCAGGTCGCGGACCGCCTTCTGGATCGTCTGCGGCGTGATACCATGCTCCTCATTGTAGGCCTGCTGGATCTCCCGCCGGCGGTTCGTCTCCTCGATCGCACGGCGCATGGAGTCCGTCATATTGTCCGCGTACATGATCACATGGCCTTCACTGTTACGCGCAGCGCGGCCGATCGTCTGCACCAGCGAGACTTCGGAGCGCAGGAAGCCCTCCTTGTCCGCATCGAGAATCGCCACGAGCGTGACCTCCGGAATATCCAGACCCTCACGCAGCAGGTTGATGCCGACGAGCACGTCGAAGACGTCCATCCGCATGTCGCGGATAATCTCCGCGCGCTCGAGCGTGTCGACGTCCGAGTGCAGGTAGCGGACGCGGATGCCGACCTCTTTCATATAGTCGGTCAGGTCCTCCGCCATCCGCTTGGTCAGCGTCGTGATCAGCACCTTATGATGGCCTGCCACTTCTTTATTAATTTCCCCAATCAGGTCGTCGATCTGCCCCTCCACCGGGCGCACGGACACCTCCGGGTCAAGCAGACCGGTGGGCCGTATGATCTGCTCAGTCCGCAGCAGCTCATGTTCCGCCTCGTATTCCCCGGGCGTCGCCGAGACGAACAGCATCTGATCAATTTTACTCTCAAATTCTTCAAAGCTCAAGGGGCGGTTGTCCTTCGCGGAGGGCAGCCGGAAACCGTAGTCCACGAGCGTCGTCTTGCGGTTCTGGTCGCCGAAGTACATCGCGCGGATCTGTGGAATCGTCTTATGAGACTCATCGATAATAATCAGATAATCGTCGTGGAAATAGTCCATCAGTGTATGCGGCGGCACACCTGCAGGCAGTCCCGCCAGATGCCGCGAATAGTTCTCAATGCCGGAGCAGAAACCGGTCTCTTTGAGCATCTCAATATCGAAATTCGTCCGCTCCTCGATCCGCTGCGCCTCCAGAAGCTTGTCCTCACTCTTAAAATAACGGATGCGCTCCTCAAGCTCCTCCTCGATCTTCTTCACCGCTTCCTGAATCTTTCCCGGCGGAACGACATAGTGCGATGCCGGGAAAATGGCGACGTGCAGCAACTCGCGCCGCACCTCACCAGTCAGCACGTCGATCTCGACGATCCGGTCGATCTCGTCCCCGAAAAATTCCACCCGGATGGCGTGCTCGCTCTCATTGGCCGGAAAGATCTCGACCACGTCGCCGCGCACCCGGAAGGTACCGCGCTTGAAATCCATCTCATTCCGGTCATACTGGATATCAATCAGTCTGCGCAGCAGCTCGTCCCGGTCAACCTCCATGCCCGGCCGCAGCGACACCGCCATCTTCTCGAAATTCTCCGGCTCGCCAAGACCATAAATGCAGGACACCGACGCCACGACCACCACATCGCGTCGCTCGACCAGCGACATCGTCGCCGACAGACGCAGCTTGTCGATCTCGTCGTTGATCGCCGAATCCTTCGCAATGTAGGTATCGCTGGAAGGGACATATGCCTCGGGCTGGTAATAGTCATAGTAGGACACAAAATACTCCACCGCATTCTCCGGGAAAAATTCCTTGAACTCTCCATAGAGCTGTGCAGCGAGAGTCTTATTGTGCGCAATCACCAACGTCGGCCGGTTCAGCGCCTGAATGACGTTCGCCATCGTGAAGGTCTTGCCGGAGCCGGTGACGCCCAGCAAGGTCTGGAATTGATTGCCTTCCTGAAAGCCTTTGACCAGATCGGCAATGGCCTGGGGCTGGTCGCCGGTGGGCTGGTACTCACTGTGAAGGATGAACGGTTTTTGTTCGGTATGCACAAAAATCACCTCGAAAATTTTATCATTAAAAATCTGTTCCCAGGTTAAAAATCGTTGCAGAGAAGGGGATTTATCTGCCTTATAGACGAACTTTTTGACTCGTTACGAATGAAAGTCACCAGAGACATGTTTTTCATACACCAAAATATTAAAATCCCGCCATGTAAGCCTCTGACCAGTTCATGACTCAAGTCAAGCCATCCTCTGTCCCCAATATTTATGACTTCCAAATGTCATCTCCAGAAGCTCCGCCGCAATCCCTCTGTCAGACACACGCATCAGATTATCCTCCGCATCCTCTTTTCCAAGGAAGTTCATGCTTCCATACC
>JAJPZP010000266.1 GCA_021204285.1 Lachnospiraceae bacterium
GAGTCTTGTGTAAGTTTAAGCACCCTCAAGCAATATCGACAAAAAGAAGAAAAAGAGAAGACTCTTAAAACGGTGACAGCGCTTTGTATAGGACTGCATTTGCATCCATGGTTTACAGAGGATCTTTTAAGAAAGGCGGGCATTGTACCGAAAGTGACAAAACAAGATAGTGCATACCGATATTTATATACATTTCATTATAAGGAAACAATTGAGGAATGTAATGTTTATCTACGCTCACAAGGACTCGCCGAGTTTAAATTGCGTGAGAAGTCAGCGTAAAAAAATATATATGTTAATGAAGACCAGGGATTAAAAAAATCCCTGGTCTTTTTTTGGTTTGAGGGACAATTTTATTGTCCCTCAAAATGTTGTACCCACTATGATTAGCGGTTCATTTGAGAAAACACTGACCTCAAAAACTGCGTATTTTCAAGGATTATCAATAGATAAAGGGACATTTTGAATGTCTGTAAATCATGTGCTTCGGCAGGTATCATTTAAGTGTAGGTAAGCCGAAAGGCACCAATATAAATTAATCTCTTAGTCCGAGATGGCCATTAGGACGATGGGATGCATAAGAGTTGAGGACACAGCGATAAAGGCTGTGTTCGAAACGAAGATGCCCCACCGTTAGCTTTGCTGCGCCCATTTTCGGATTGCCGGAGCCTGTGGTCATCTTCGACTGCAGGCTCTTTTTGTGTCCCACCGTTCTCCCCTCGGACGGAAAGGACACAAAGATGCAAAAACACAACGATTCACTGCCCTTAGATAAGAAGAGCCACTTCAACGACAACCGTGACAGTTATGTGGATGAGAGCGGCAACTATGTCTATACCCAGTGGGTGAAGCGCCCCAACGGAAAATGGGAACGTGTCGTGGTTGACATTATTCCGCTGACTGCGGAGAACAAGGACATCATCATCCTGCTCGACCAGGATGACCATGACACCGACCTGCAGGAGCGGTATGACGAAGAAAACGCAGACTATGGCATTCGCAACCAGCGGGATAACCACCACGGAGATTCCGAGGATGAGGACAGCTTTGATGGAGACCCAGGATTTGGCCGTGGGAGCGGATACACCAACCGCATTTGCGATTTCCTCATATCGGAGCTCGCCGGAACTGCGCGCAGCGATGAAAACAAGAAAATCATAAAACGCGCTGAGTTTTCCGACCTGCGCCAGACCTTTGATATCTCGTTCAATATACGTATTTACATAGTCCATATAATAACGATCCCGATCAATATCAGTGGCAATCAGCTTTGGCATTCCCCCACGAAAGATTCGCTCAAAGATCTGATGGATCGTTTTGGGATTGTTCTCTTCCATCCGTTCGCGCAGATGATCAAGGTCAGGGCGAAACAGTCGAGCAGAGCGTCCTTCTATTTCCGCAGTGGAAAGACCCGAGAGATCAAATACTGCCACCCTCCCTGCGAGGGATTCCGCCACATCTTCCATCATGGGAAATTTCTGTGAGCCAGTCAGCCAATATTGTCCATTTACATCTTCTCCATTCAGACTCGCCTGATCAACGATCCGTTTCATTTCAAGAAGAAGGGATGGAACTCTCTGAAATTCATCGATCAGTAGTGGCGCTTTATAGGTTTCAAAAAAAAGTCCCGCATCCTGCTCGGCCATGCGCCTCGCATTCATATCGTCCAATGTGACATATCTGCGTCCGGGTTCCCGCAAATGGTTCAGCATCGTAGATTTTCCAACCTGCCGTTGTCCGCACACCATCACGACTGGATAGTATCTGGATGCTTCCAGAATCTGTGTCTCCAAATGCCTTTGAATATACATAGCTCCTCCTCCATAAGAATGCTGAAACACAGCGCTCTTGTCTTAACATGCCCAACTTCTGTTGCTATATACAAAATCACGAGTAAAATAAAGTACAAATTTATTTTACTCGTTTTCATGAGTCAGGTCAAGCGCAGCGGCGATTTTCATTCCGCACTGTCTCTTAAAAGTCCCCGTTGACTTGCCCTTCTGCATCCGATAGAATAAATACAGACGCAGACATGGCAGCAGCTATCTCCAGAGGAGGCAGATCACGGGCAATTACATCAATCCCGGCAATGATGAAAACTCGTTGAGCTGCACCGTCATGATCGCCTATTACACCGCGCGAAACTATTATACCATCATTCGGGAACTTCCGGCAGATCAAAGAGAAGCGTTATAACGGTGCGCTGAAAGCTTACGCAGGTAATCTTCTTCTGGTCGGTATCAATTATGATAAGGCCATGAAGATGCATTCCTGCACAATTGAAAAGTACTGATCATTCCACACGCAACGGAGGATGTTTATGTTGTCAAGAGCAGGAGCCGCTGTCCAAAAGCGCCTGTACACCATTGTTTTTCTGTTCATTGTAGCGGCAGGCTACCTTCCTGTCTGGAAGGACGGATTATCCATCATCTGGAATCTGGATGGAATCGGGCAATATTTCCCGTCTTTTTTGTATATCGGACAGTATCTGCGGGACTTCCTGACCGGGCTGCTGCATGGAGCGCTCGTACTGCCGGTCTGGGACCTGTCCATCGCTATGGGCGAAGACATTGTCGGCGCCCTGAATTATTACGGTTTCGGCGACCCGATCAACCTGCTCGCGATATTTGCGACGCGCGCGAACGGAGTGTATGTTTATATGTTCTGTTTCTTCCTGCGCCTGTGGCTGGCCGGACAGACGTTCCGGCTGTACTGCCGGGAGGTCGGGATGGAATACAGAGCGTCCCTCGCCGCGGCATTGAGTTATGCGTTTTGCGGCTTTGCGGTCTACGGCGGCGGTCGATACATCGAATGGTTGTCCGTTCTGATCTACTTCCCGCTTTTGCTAATTGGCGCAGAGAGAATTATGAAGGACAGGCAAAAGCCGTGGATCCTGACCCTGACGGTGGCCTATGCCGCGCTCTGCGGCTTTTATTTTCTGTACATGTCCTGTCTCTGCCTGGGCGTCTACTGCGCTGTGCGCCTGGTATCGATATATGGATGGAAGCCGTTCCGGAGACTGCTGCGGAAATGTCTTACCCTGCTTCGGCACTTTATACCGGGTCTGCTGCTGGCGGCTCCTGTGTTTCTGCCTGCGGTATCGGCGTATCTCAACAGCGAGCGCCTTACGCAGGGCGGCTCGGTTACAGATATTCTTTTCAGCCTGAGCAGCTATATTCCCAGCCTGAACCGTTCCCTGCTTTACGCAGTTTTTGATCTGTTTCATGATCAGCGCCAGCTGTTATCCGGCATTCTGCTGGTGGAGCTTCTCGCACTGGTTCTGCTGTTTACGATTCGCAGCCGGAAGGCGCTGCAGCTGAAGATCGCCGTGCTGACTGCGCTGATCGCGCTGCATCTTCCCATAAGCGGATGGGTTTTCAACGCGTTCGGAGAGACCAATGAGAGATGGTGCTTCTGGGTACACTTCGTGTTTGCGCTGAGCTTCGCGTATGTTTTAACCGTTTTTCCCTCCACGGAAATCAGGACGAGCCGGAGCGATATCCGCTTTATCGGGAGAAAGCCCATCACGCTTGCAGTATGCGTTCTTCTGCTTGGAAACATCCTGTTCAATTTATGGTTCTTATATGACGACACGCTGGTCATCATGTAGAACTGGAACAGTGAGATGATCGCCTGTGACGAGGTTGAAAAATACATTGACTCGCCTGTGAACGCTTCGACCGTGGTTGCCGGTGACAGCACCCTGTTCCGCGTGTCGAATGACATGCTGACCGACGCCAACGAACAGCCTGAAAATGTCGCCATGTTAAATGATTACTATGGAACGACGTGGTGGTTCAGCATTATCAATTCCGACGTACAGTCTTATGCCAATATGTCAGCACAGGAAACCTTGAAGTGGCGCTCCTGGGGCTTCGACAACAACCTGATGTATGAGGCTTTCGCCGGCGTAAAATATTATTTCTGCAGCAACCCGGAGAATGTAAAGGAAGAATATAAATGGGTGGAGCAGGTCACGTTTAACGGGGAGTCCTGGGATGTCTACGAGAATCCTTACTATTTCGGCATGGCTTACATCAGGGATGCAGACACGGCTTCCGCGATATTTGACGAGGCGGCCGGCTACGAAGAGTACTATGAAAAATTATACGACCTTTACATTGACGGGCAGGAACAGGTAGAAGTCACCTATTCTGAATCGAAGAATATGTTTACCTGCACCGTGGATACCGGGGATGGCGACGAAGTTGTACTTTCGATTCCCTATCACAGGAACTGGAAAGCCTACGTTGACGGCGAAGAGGTGGAAGTCTGCAGGACAGACATGATGTGTATCTCTATTTCGCCGGGAGGGGGGGGAGCATACCATAGTGCTCCGATATGATCCCATCGAGATGAAGGCCGGATGGGTGCTGACGTTCGCGGGCATTCTGCTCACTGCCATACCCGCGCTTGTGTCACGCAAAAAACGCCTGACGGAACGGGGAGGCAGCGTATGTTAAAGAACGGACGGAAACGAAAGTGGATGATCGGGATAGTTCTTGTGGGCATTTTTATGCTCGCAGGCAGCCTCCTGCTTCTCCACAGGCAGCAGGACAACCGGGCCGACAACGACACGAACGATACTTATGAGGCTGTGCTTGCCGGTGATGAAAATAAGGATGTGCTTGTCATGGAGCCGGACTGGGAATCCATCGATACCGCCATACTGGATTCGGACGATTACGCGGACGCGGAGCCGCTCATTGAGACGATCCAGCTGAACACCCGGTATCTTCTGAACACCTGGTGGACCATGGAGCGTGTTGCCGCATATTCCACCAGCAATCTCAATAATCTGCAGGAGCTGACGGAAGAACAGCAGGAGGAGGTAACGAAGAGCCGGGAATCCTTTATCTCCTGGCGGGATACCGACTATCTTTATCTGGTCAACGCGTATTCCAGCGACTATACGCAGAACGCGATACGTCCGCTCTCGCATGCGTGCATGACGCTGGCGATCGCGCTCCGTTTCCATATTTATGACGAGGACGTCGCAAACGTGTCTTATGAGGACGCGCTCGCGATGACGGTCAAACTGATTTCCTCGGTTGCCAGGATGCACGGCTCTAACACGGAAAACGGGTGGGGTTGGGAATGGCAGAGCGCCTTGTGGGCGGAGGAGACCGGATTTGCCGCCTGGCTTCTGTATTCCGAGCTGGATGAGGAGGCGCAGGGCTACGTCGTCAATATGCTCATATCCGAGGCGGACGCTGTCTCCGTCGACTACGAAGCCTCGTATTACATGGATGTAAACGGAAATGTGCTTTATGAGGGAGATACGAAGGCGGAGGAAAATGCCTTTGAATCGCGGATTCTCGCGCTGGCCTCCTGCATGTCCCCGGAGCACTCCCATCAGGAAATCTGGACGGAAAAGCTCTATGAGCTCCTGCTCGCCTCCACGGCCAGGCCCTCCGACGTCGGTTCCTCCGAGGTCGTGGACGGGTTCGTGCTGGGGGAAGTGCTGAACGGTTCCAACATCAACGAAGACGGAACGGTGATCAACCACAACAAATACCACATCGATTATATGGTCTCCGAGACGGAGGGGATGCTGGAAACAGCCATCGTCTTTGCGCTGGCGGGTAAGGCCGTCCCGGAATCTTCCATTTTTAATCTGGATGTCATCTACGACGCCCTGGTCAACCTGGATATCGGGAAATACGACGAGACCAAGGAAGGCCATCATTTTTATGAGCGGGATGAGGAGGGGAACGCGAGCTATCTCACCAACATGCCGGGCGAAAACGATTGGGGAACCTACAGAGTAGCGAATTATCTGTTTGCGGATACCGCGGCCGCGATCTTTGGGCTGGACAGCTCCTGTCCTGAGAATCTGAAGGGCGACGACTGGGCGTCCGTGAGGCTTAGGAGAGCCGTGGAAATGGTGACAAGGCAGACAGACGGGGAAATTACAGGACAGAATTACCAGGACGGCGAGGAGAGCTTCGCCTCCGGCGAGGTCTTTGCGATGAGCCTGTTCGCGAGATCCTACCTGCTCCGGAAGCTGGACGCAGACGGGATGCTCGGGCTTTAACAAAGAATCGCTCCCAGCACCCCGTAAGACACCACCGACATGATCACCGCCGCGAGTGCGATGCCGATCAGCGCCGCCGGGAAGGCTTTGCGGAACTTCATGCCGAGCAGAGCCGCAATGAGACAGCCGGTCCAGGCGCCGGTGCCCGGCAGCGGGATGCCGACAAAGAGCACCAGACCCCAGAACTGATATTTCTCGATCTGGTCTTTCTTGCTCATCGCGCGGTTCTCCAGCTTTTCCACGAGGGGTCGGAATACCTTCGTCCGCTTCAGCCGGTCGAAAAGCGGCGTAATCAGCAGCAGGATGAAAGGCACCGGCAGGATATTTCCGATCACGCAGATGCTGAGCGCGCGCATGTATTCCACATTCAGCACGGAGGCTGCCAGCAGGCCGCCGCGCAGCTCCAGGATCGGAAGCAGAGAAATAATAAAGATAATCAGCTCCTTCGAGGCCTTTCCGCTCAGCAGGTTGATCACCCAGGTCATCAAAGTTTCCATCTGTCTTTTCTATCCTTTCGTGTAATCTCTGAGGAAGCGGTAAAGTGCTTCCATCTGCTCATCTGTTCCGATTGTTACGCGCAGGTAATTGTCAATCCGCGGCTGCGCGAAATAACGCACATAGATGTCCGCCGCGCGCAGCGCTTCAAAGAGCTCTTTTGCGCTGCGTTCCGGATGCGTGATGAAGAGGAAATTCGCCCTGGAATCCGGAAAACAGAAGCCCAGCTCTTTCAGCATTTTCTTCGCGTTCTCACGCGTCTCTATGATTTTCTTCGTCGTCTCCTGAAAATAAGCCCTGTCCTCCAGTGCCGCCACGCCGCAGGCGAGTGCGGCCCGGTTCATCGTGTAGGAGTTGAAGGAATATTTTACGTCGTTCAGATAGCGGATCAGCTTCGGATTTCCGACCGCAAAGCCGATGCGCATGCCCGCCATCGAGCGGGACTTGGAAAAGGTCTGTACGACCAGCAGATTGTCGTATTTCTCCACCAGGCCCATCGCCGAGTGCGCGCCGAAATCCACATAGGCCTCGTCCACGATCACGACTACATCCGGGTTGCTGCGGATGATCGCTTCCACATCCTCCGCGGCCAGCTCCAGGCCGGTCGGCGCGTTGGGGTTCGGGAAAACGATGCCGCCATTTTCGCGTAAATAGTCCTCCTTCCGGATGCCAAAGTCTGCATCGAGCGGCACGCGCTCGTAAGGAATGCGGAACTCCTCCGCCCAGACCGGGTAGAAGGAGTAGGTAATGTCCGGAAACAGAATGGGTCTGTCTGAGTTAAAGAAGGTCATAAAGGCCATCGCGAGCACGTCATCGGAACCGACGCCGACAAAGACCTGTTCCGGGGACATGCCATATTCGCGCGCCAGCGCGCCCGTCAGCGCAGCGGCTGTCGGGTCGGGATAGCGCAGAAGCTCGTCCCTCTGAAGCCCCTTAAGCGCCTCCGTCACGCCCGGAGCGGGCGGATAGGGGTTCTCATTCGTATTCAGCTTGATCATACCCGGCCTGTTCGGCTGCTCGCCCGGTGTATAGGGCGTCACCCGCCGGATGTTTTTTTCCCACTTTCTCATGATATTCTCCGTTCCACCATTCTTCTGGTGTTACTGACCTTCCGCTTTTTGTACTTCATACCACGTCAAGTGCCGCCTTCGCTGTGCCCATCAGGATACTCTCAGGTGCGCGTAACCTTTCTCAACCAGAAAGGCGGGATGGTAGGATTCCTTCGCTTTCCGGAGTCCCTCGTCGCCGGTGTCGTCCTCGCGGTTCACGTAGCAGTACCCGGAGACCTCGTGCTCCAGAAACTGCTGGTTGATCATCGGGTAGGCGCCGCGGACGTCCGCATAGGCTTTCTCGATATGCACGACAAAGGCATCGCTCTTGCCGATCGGTTCGCCGAGCGTGAAGGCCACAATGCGCCCTTCGGCCCGCAGCAGGCCGCCCTTCAGCCCCAGCTCTTTGTAGAGACGCAGCGAATTCATCGATACGCACATTTCCTGGTTCTTCTCCGGATCCGTCTCACAGCCGTTCTCCACGCGCCAGCGCAGCGCCATCTGGAAGCACTCTTCTACATTGTCATCCGTGATCGGCTCGTAGCTCCAGTCCGGATACTGCGCCTTAAACTGGTTGATATGATTTTTCTTTCCGTGATATTTCTTTCCGGACAGCCGGATCAGTTTTTCCGTCTCATACACGTAGTCCGCGTAATCCCGTATCCATTCGATCTCAAACTGTCCCGGAAAATACTGCTCCAGCGCTTCGGCATCCTCCCTGCCCAGAGAGTGCATCCGGAATGGGCAGCCCTGCGTCTTTGCCCCGGCCATCAGCCGCTCCAGCACTGCCTTGCAGTCTCCCTCACCGATCGGGAAGGTATAGGAGTAAGAGCCTTCATAGCCGCTCCGGAAAACGAGCAGTCCGTCGATCACAGCCCACATTGCGCCAAAGAAGCGGGACCACAGATAAAAATTCGCGAAGGTCCACTCGCAGCTGTAGCGCTGCAGCTGATCGAAATAGCTCTGGATCAGCCCGCGGTCTTCAAGCTGCGGCTTCTTAAATGAAATTTCTTCCATCAGTCAAACAGCCTCTCTTTATAGACTCCCTTATCGATCAGCTCACGGAAGGAGCTTTCGACCAGCGGCTTGTCCTCCTTGTAGGTGACGCCGAACCACTTGTCGTTCGACGGGAGTATGGCCACGTCCGCCTTCTTTTCCTGGATCAGCTGGTCCACCACTGTGGGGATCAGATATTCGCCTTTCATCGGGTCGGAGAGGCTCTTCAGATACTCCGCAAATCCGCTCTCCAGCACGTCGAAGATTTCCGGTGTGAAGCCCCACATATTCATCGACACCAGGCGGTCGCCGGCAAGCGGCGTCTGCGTTCCGTCCGCGTTCTGCACCGCCGCGCTGTCCGCCGTCTTCACGATATTTTTCGTCTCCGTGACGCCGATGAGCCGGCCCGCCTCGTCCTGGCTGCAGATGCCCCTGGTCACGCCGCCATTCTCACTCAGGGTGTTTCCGAGCTTAAAGCCCGCCATGCAGAAGTCCAGCCTGCCCGTGGCCGGCCGCTCCTGCGCCAGATAATCGTGCACCTTCACGAAGGCTTCTTTTCCATAATAATCGTCCGCGTTGATGACTGCAAAGGGCTCTTTCACGACGTCCTTGCAGCAGAGAATCGCCTGGCCGGTGCCCCAGGGCTTCGTCCGCCCCTCCGGGTTTGTAAAGCCCGCGGGAAGGTCGTCAACCGCCTGAAATACATAGGCCGTCTCGGCGACTTTCTGTATCCGCGCGCCGATGATCTCCTGGAAATCCTTCTCGATATCCCTGCGGATGATGAAAACGATCTTATTGAATCCTGCCTCCAGCGCGTCGTGGATGGAGTAATCCATGATGATCTCGCCCGACGGTCCCACCGGCTCCAGCTGCTTGATGCCGCCCCCAAAACGACTTCCGATTCCCGCGGCCATCACGACCAGTGTTGTTTTTTTCATAGCGCCCTCCTTTTGCGTTTTACATGACGCTTTTCATTGCGTCGATGACTTTTCCGACATATTGTTCACAGAGTTCCTGCGTCGTGGCTTCCACCATCACGCGCAGCAGCGGCTCGGTACCGCTCTCCCTCACCAGAATACGGCCTTCGCTGCCGAGCGCCTGCTCCACCTCTCTGATGGAGGCCTGCACGACAGGGTGTGTGAGCACCGCCTGCTTGTCAGTGACCTGCAGGTTCCGCAGCAGCTGCGGATAGATCTGCACCTCTGAGGCCAGCGCCCCCAGCGTCGTCTTCTTCTCCAGTAGCACTTCCATGATCTTGAGCGAGGTCAGAATGCCGTCTCCGGTCGTCGCGTGCTTGCTGAAAATGATGTGTCCGGACTGTTCGCCGCCGAGGCGGTAACCGTTTTCCATCATATTTTCGAATACATATTTATCGCCGACCTTTGTCTTCTGATATTTCAGTCCCACGCGGTCGCAGGCCTTGTAGAGGCCGATATTCGACATGACGGTGGTGACGATCATATCGTCCTTGAGCTGCCCGCGCTCCTTCATGTAGGTTCCGCAGATATAGAGGATCAGGTCGCCGTCCACAACCCTTCCGCGCTCATCTACGGCAAGGCAGCGGTCCGCGTCGCCGTCGTAGGCAAAGCCGACGTCCAGATCCTTTTCCTTTACAAAAGCCTGCAGCGATTCGATATGGGTAGAACCGCAGTCCTGATTGATATTCGTGCCGTCCGGTTCGTTGTGAATGACATAGGTCTTCGCGCCGAGCGCGTCAAAGACACTCTTCGCGATCGCCGAAGCGCTGCCGTTCGAGCAGTCCAGGCCGACACGCATCGTCTTGAAGGAGCGGGTCGGAAGCGAGATCAGATAACCGATGTAACGATTGCGCCCGGCGGAAAAATCAATCGTCCGCCCGATATTTTCCCGCGTCGCCAGCGGAATGCCGCCGATCACGTCATCAATGTAATCCTCGATCTGACGCTCCACCGAAGCTTCAAGTTTGTAACCGTTACCGTTAATGACTTTGATGCCGTTGTCGTAGAAGGGATTATGGCTCGCGGAGATCATGATACCGCAGTCAAAGCCCTCCGTGCGCACGACATAGGACACGCTTGGCGTCGTCGTCACATGCAGAAGATAGACGTCTGCGCCCGAGGCGGTCAGGCCTGCCACGAGAGAGTATTCAAACATATAGCTCGATCTGCGGGTGTCCTTGCCGATGACGACCTGCGCCTTGTGCTGCCGGCCGAAATACCAGCCCAGGAAGCGCCCCACCTTGTAGGCGTGTTCCACTGTCAGCGTCACATTGGCTTCGCCGCGGAAGCCGTCTGTCCCAAAATATTTTCCCATGAATCTAAACTCCTTATTCGAGATTTGCCAGTTTCTTCGCCTGGTCGGCCGCGATGCAGGCATCGATGATTTCCTGGATATCGCCATCCAGAATCTTGTCAAGCTTATACAGCGTCAGGCCGATCCGGTGATCCGTGACCCGTCCCTGCGGGAAATTGTAGGTGCGGATCTTCTCCGAACGGTCGCCGGTGCCGATCTGGCTGCGCCGGGCCTCCGCCTCCGCGTCATGCGCCTTCTGGCACTCGATGTCGTAGAGTTTGGAGCGCAGCAGTGCAAAGGCCTTCGCCTTGTTCTGCAGCTGCGACTTCTCCGTCTGGCTGTAGACTACGATACCGGTCGGATAGTGGGTCAGACGCACGGCAGAGTCGGTCGTGTTGACACACTGACCGCCATTGCCGGAGGCGCGCATCACATCGATACGGATATCCTTCTCATCAATCTGTACGTCGACTTCCTCCGCCTCCGGGATCACGGCCACTGTGACGGTTGACGTATGAATGCGTCCACCGGACTCGGTCTCCGGCACGCGCTGCACACGATGTACGCCGGATTCGTATTTCATCATCGAGTAAGCGCCTTTTCCCTTCAGCATAAAGGTCACGCTCTTCATCCCGCCGATGCCGATCTCGTCAAAATCCACGAGATCCACATGCCAGCGCTTCGACTCTGCGTAATGGACGTACATCCGGTAGATCTCCGCCGCAAACAGCGCGGCCTCGTCTCCGCCCGCACCGGCACGGATCTCCATGATCACATCCTTGTCGTCGTTCTCATCTTTCGGAAGCAACAGGATCTTCATCGTGTGCTCAAGCTCCTCTGTCCGTTTTCTAGCGACCGAGAGCTCCTCATGCCGCATCTGGCGCATCTCCTCGTCGCTCTCTTCCTCGAGCATCGAGAGGCTGTCAGCTTCCGTCTCCTGGCACTTCCGGTACTCTGTGTAAGCCTCCACCAGAGGCTGCAGGTCCGCCTGCTCCTTCATAAGCTTCCGAAAACGGTTCTGGTCATTCACGACTGCCGGTTCCGCCAGTTCGTTCGTGATTTCCTCATAACGCCGGACCAGATCTTCCAGTCTGTCAAACATCGAAACTCCTCCATCCAGTCTATGCCCTGACGGTTCCGTATATCACACGGTCAAGCCCCGCCAGGTCCTTTACAACGCGGATATCCATGAAGTACTTCTCCATAAGCGCCCGCACGGCATCCGCCTGATCATATCCAATTTCCATAAAGAGCATCCCGCTCTCCCGCAGACAGTGGGGGCTCTGCTCTGTAATTTTCCTGTAAAAATCAAGGCCGTCCGCTCCGCCGTCCAGCGCCTCATAAGGCTCATGCTCCCGCACCTCCGGCTCCAGCGTTCCGATGACCTCCGTGGGGATATAGGGCGGATTCGAGACGATCCGGTCAAAGCGTCCTTCCACTCTTTCAAAGAGATCGCTTTGCAGCCATGCAGCCTCCATACCGAGCCGCTTCCCGTTTTTCCGCGCAAGGTCCAGTGCGCGTTCTGACAGGTCGGTTCCGACGCCTTTCACACCCTCCGCAAGCTTCAGGATACTCAGGAGAATGCAGCCGCTGCCGGTGCAGAGGTCGAGCACACGCATGCTGGGACGCACAGATCGCAGACATTCCTCCACGAGAATCTCCGTATCCTGCCGCGGCACCAGTACATCCGGGCTTACATCAAAAGAAAGCCCCATGAATTCCTGGCAGCCGGTCAGATGCTGGAGCGGCACACGAAGGCTTCTCTTTTCGATCAGGGCCTCATATCGCGTCTGTTCCTCCCGGGTGGACGGACGTCCTTTTTCAAGGAGATAATCCTTACGGGTGATGGAAAGCGCAAACTCCAAAAGCAGCCAGGCGTCCGTCCTCCACTCGCTGATACCCGCGGCCTGAAGCCTGTCCTCGCCGGTCTTCAGAAGCTGCGCGAGCGTCATGCTTCCTCATCCTCCTCGTCGTAGAGCGGATAGCCCTGGAACTCTCTCCAGTCAAAGACCGCCTCCACCGCGGCGATCGCGACTTCGATCATATCATCATCCGGCTCCTTTGTCGTCAGCATCTGCATGCCCTTGCCGGGGACGCTTAAAAGCTTCACCAGCGGATTCTCACTGCGCCCGGCCAGACGGATGAACTCGTAGGATACGCCCGCGATCACCGGGATCAGGAGCAGGCGGAACACGACCCGCAGAATCGGCGAATCCACCTGGATAAAGATGAAAAAGACGATGCTGATCACCATGACGATGAACATGAAGCTGGTGCCGCAGCGTGGATGGTAACACGAACTTTTGCGGACGTTTTTTACGGTCAGATCCATGCCGTGCTCGATGCAGTTGATGCATTTATGCTCCGCCCCGTGATACATATAGGTGCGTTTGATATCCTTCATACAGGAGATCAGCCATACATAGAGCGTGAAGATCAGGAGGCGCAGCACGCCCTCCAGGATGGCCAGCAGTGTATTCGACACGATGTAATTCCGGAAAAAATTCGTAACAAAATAGGGCAGCAGCATAAAAATGGCGACCGCCATCACAATCGAGAAGGCCACCGTCAGCCCCATGACGACTTTCTCCGCCTTCTCCCCGAAAATCTTTGTCAACAGCTTCTCAATGGCACCCGGCTCCTGTGGATCCTCCTCATCATAAAAGGTAGAAGACCAGCCGAGCGTCTCCATGCCAATCAGCAGGGATTCCACAAAGCTCACGACGCCGCGGACCAACGGCAGCTTTGCGATCCCGTTTCTGGAGGCGATGCTGTGAAAGTCTTTGATGCAAACCTCGATCTCTCCGTCCGGCTTGCGCACGGCCACGGAGTACTGATCCTTGTTTCGCATCATGATGCCTTCCAGCACCGCCTGACCGCCTATTCCTGATGGTTTCAAATAATCACTTCCCTGAAAGCAATAAGGGCTGAGATTGCAACAACCTCAACCCTGTTTCCTGCCAGCTTACTGAATGCCGTACTTACGATTGAACTTATCAATACGTCCGCGGGCGGCTGCCGTCTTCTGCTGTCCTGTGTAGAACGGATGGCACTTCGCGCAGATCTCGACGTGGATGTCCTCCTTCGTGGAGCCTGTGGTAAAGGTGTTGCCGCAGTTGCAGGTCACCGTCGCCTGATAATACTTCGGATGAATTCCTTCCTTCATGTGTTTTTCCCTCTTTCCTTTATTCGTGAACTTCCAGCCGCAGCTGATTCCCGGCCAATGCCGCTCCGATCGTTTCACGGCAAGCTATCCCGGGCTGTCCCTGCAAGTCCCTGCAGGCTTCTGAGCGCTTCGCTCAAGCCATATGATTATAGCACAGGCATTTCACGGATGCAAGTCCCTTTAGAAAAATCGCGTTCTTTTTACGTTCTGTACGAATTCCTCATTTGTCCTTGTCCGCGT
>JAJPZP010000012.1:0-10300 GCA_021204285.1 Lachnospiraceae bacterium
GCGGTGTGCGTGCGATCATTGACTGATTAATTCCAATCTCCGTTGGAATATCGTAGCGAAACTCCCCATCATCATAGACGGCGGCACAGCCCAGAAAAGTCTTGTCCGCTGTCATATCCAGAAGATTTCGCATGACATAGTCTCCTGCCATTACATGTCCCCGCACTTCTCCCCCCGTAAGGTGCAGCGTCACATACTCCTAATAGTTCTCGCCAACCGCCCGGCAATTGTTCGTAAATACGGAGACACGCTTTTTCCCCAGATATTTCAACAGGTTCAGTGCCGTCAGGCTTCCGTTGATAAAAAGCCGATCCCCGTCATCCACAAGCCGGGACGCGTACTCGGAGATCCGGTCGCGGCACAATACAGTTTTCTCATCCTGTGTCAGCCGCGTATTCGCTCTCTCCAGCGAAACTGCACCGCCATGTGTACGGCTGAGCAGACCTTCCTGCTCCATGTACTGAAGATCCCGACGGGCGGTCATCGCCGAAACGCCGAATTCCCGGGTCAGTTCCTCCACTTTCACTTCCCCGCGCGCACGGATCATGTCCAGAATTCTCCGATGCCGGTTATCTACGTCCCTTCGGTTATTCTTCATACTCCGTTCCTCCCATCCAGGACTTGCAGCAACTCTGTGAGCTGTCCAAGATCCGTAATCTGTAAAACACCCTTTTCCAGGCGCTCACCCTCCGGATGATACCAGACTGCCTGCAGTCCCGCACGCAGGGCTCCGTAAACGTCCATTTCCAGACTGTCTCCCACAAACAGGCACTCCTCCGCTGTACAGAGCGCCTTCTGTACGCATCTTGCAAAAAATGCGGGCGCAGGTTTTTCCGCTGAAGCTTCCTCGCTTGAAACCAGGAAATCAACAAGTGGCAGCAATTCCATCCTCTCCAGCTTCCGGAACTGCATATACGCTGTCATGTTTGTTCCAATCCCGATCCGGATATTCTGTGCATGCAGCGCCGTGAGCAACCCCCGTGCACCCGCAAAAGGCCGTGTTGCATCAAGGAAGGTTTCCCAGTAGATTTCACACATCCGGAGTGCATGCGGATACAGTGGCAGTCCTTTTTCCTCCAGTATCATCTGATAACGGATCAGACGATTGTGTGTAGCCGCAACGTCTCCCATAAATTTCTTCGCATTTTCCAGGTAGTGTTGATGCAGTTTTTCGAATTCTGCTGCCGGAATTCCCAGCTCCTTTTCCGCATAAACAGTAAGCTGCGCGAAAGCCAGGGCATGCGCTTCCCGATAGTTGTACAGGGTATCATCCAGGTCAAATATTACCGTTTTTATCATTTTTTCATACCTTTCCGCCGGACAGTTGACAGGCCGGAAACTCCGGAGCCTTCCGCCCCGGAACATCCGGCCTGTCCAGTCACCCAGTCGTATCTAAGGCTTTCGGCCCCGCATTCTCCATTCTTGCCTACAGGCAGGAACGATACGGAATATTCTGTGGAGCTTCAAAGCAGTCCTCGAAGCCTCTGCGGTGATGATAATACATCTTGTCCTTGTCCTGCGGATAGACATATTTCCCGCCGACCTGCCAGAAGAAGGGATGGAACTTATATTCATTGCGATCCTTCTTGAAATCATAAAGCAGCCGGATCTCCTCGCAGTCAGCCTGGAAATTGGTCCACACATCCCAGTGAATCGGGATCACAACCTTACACTGCAGGTTCTCAGCCATGCGCAGCACATCGATAGAGGTCATCTTGTCCTGCATGCCGATCGGATTCTCTCCAAAGGATCCAAAGGCTACGTCGATATCATAATCTTTGCCATGTTTCGCAAAATAGATCGAGAAATGGGAATCACCCGAGTGATAGATATTGCCGCCCGGTGTCTTCACAAGGTAGTTCACCGCCTTCTCGTCCATGTCAGTCGGGCATTTCCCGGTCAGTTCCTCACGATCCGGGCCGGTGCTGTCGGTCGTGACGATACAGGTGCGGTCAAAGCTGTCCAGACACACAATCTCAATATCCTTAATCTTAATCACATCCCCCGGCTTCACGGTCACGCAGCGGTCCTCCGGCACGCCCCACTTCACCCAGGTTTCAACGGATTTCTTCGGGCCGATGAAGGGAACCGGAATCTCTTTTCCGTTCTCATCCGTAGTCGTCATCCCGCTTTGCAGCACATGCGCCGCCCATTCCGCGGACATATGATCCTGATGATAATGTGTCGCCAGCACCGCATCCACCTGTTTGAAAGCGAAAGGATCGATCACAAACGGCACGTTGCGAAGATTCGGCTGCATCGCACGGCCACCGCACATATTCGCAATCTGATGTCCCACCTTCATCTTTCCATCACCGTGCGTCCTCTTTCCGTTACCACACCACAGATCGATTGTGATATTCGCTCCACCCGGCGTCTTAAACCACACACCGGTGCAGCCCAGCCACCACATCGCTACATTGCCCGGCTGTACAACTTCATTTTCAATGTCCTCCACCAGCCACGTACCCCATTCCGGGAATGTGCTCATGATCCAGCTCTCACGTGTCATTTCAGAAACCTTGCTCATTATATTGCCCTCCTTAAAAATAATCTGTATTATTCATAACTATAACGTAAACTTTTCCAATTTGCAATAGAATATTCGTTCGTTTTTATGTTCGTTTTCAAGCAAAACCCTCTGTTCTTTTTCCTTTTGGCAAAAACAACGGATTATTTTTATCTTGCAAATGTACGTTGCAACAATTATAATAAATAGCGGGAATCTGTGTCAGTGAAAACATTCTTTCTGATTTCCACAGAATAACGTTTTTTTGTTTGTTCGTTTTTGTGTTCGTTTTCGCCGTCACAGATAATAAAGCGAGAGGAAGGAATAAAGATGAAGGCTTACGCGATCGGCCTGTACGAAAAGGCCATGCCAAAGACAATGAGCTGGAAGGAGAAGCTCAGCTGTGCAAAAGATTGCGGCTATGATTTCGTTGAGATAAGCATTGATGAGACGGACGACAAGCTTGCACGACTCGAGTGGAGCACGGAGCACCGCCTGGAGCTTGTAAAAACCATGAAGGAGATTGGGCTTCCGATCCGCAGCATGTGCCTCTCGGGCCACCGTAAGTACCCGTTCGGCGCCTCCGATCCGGCGGTGCGCGCACGCAGTATGGAGATCATGGAGAAAGCAATCGAGCTGGCGGACGATCTCGGCATCCGCATCATCCAGCTGGCCGGCTACGATGTCTATTATGAGGAAGGTACAGAAGAGAGCAGACGTCTCTTTCTCGAAAATCTGAAAAAAGCTACGCTGATGGCCGCGGCCAGGGGCATCGTCATGGGCTTCGAGACGATGGAAACCGAGTTCATGAACACGACGGAAAAGGCCATGAAATATGTCAAACTTGTAGACAACCCATACCTGGGCGTCTATCCCGACTCCGGCAACCTGACAAACGCCGCCGTTACCTATGGCACAAGCGTCCTCGACGACCTGGAAACCAGCCGCGATCACATCTTTGCCCTTCATCTCAAGGAGACTGTTCCGGGAAAATTCCGTGAGATCCCCTTCCTGACCGGCCATGGCGACTTCGAGGCTGTCATCGCAAAAGCCTGGGAACTGGGTGTCCGGCGCTATGTCACCGAGATGTGGGACGTCGGAAATGAGAGCTGGAAAGACGACATCCGTTTTGCATGCAGCAGCATGAGCAAAATACTGGACAGACAGTAAGGCATTCCCATAGGAGGTTTTCATCATGAAAGTGGAAAAGAAGGTAATTTCCAATCTGAACAAATGTTATGCCATGTCGCAGCTGACTTACAAAGGAGAACACTGTTTCCTGGTTGCCGCGGAAAAAAAGGATCCCTGCTATCTTTTCTCTGAGGATGGTACACAGTTGGAGACCGTATGGACTGAGCCCGGCGGTGTCATGACCATGACCCCGGTGCCCGGCGCGGACGGACAGTTTCTCTCCACCTACAAGTTCTACTCTCCCAACGACTCTGCGGAAGCAAAGATTGTCATCGCTACCCCGAAGGGAAAAGATGACTGGGAGCTGCGGACGCTCTGCAACACACCTTTCGTACACCGTTTCGGCATCCTTCGGCGCTCCGGCGTGAATTATCTCATCGTCTGTTGTCTGAAGACCGGTCACGAATACAAGAATGACTGGCGCTTCCCTGGCGCCTGCTTCGGTGCCGTCCTTCCGGATGATCTGTCCGGTTTCGATGACGATCATCTGCTGGAGCTCACTCCCATCAAGACCGGTATGCTGAAAAATCACGGTTTCTGCATCCTGAAAAACGGCGGCCATGACGCGGCGCTTGTCGGATGCGAACAGGGCAGCTTCCTCTTCAATCCTCCCGCGGTGCTGGGTGCAGAGTGGGAAGTCGAACAGATCAGCGCTATCCCTTCAAGCGACTCTGTGCTGGTAGACTTCGACGGGGACGGCCAGCTTGAACTCGGCGTGATCAGCCCCTTCCACGGCGCTTCCCTGACGATCTACCATTTGGACGAACACGGCAATTATGTCCCGCAATGGAAATATGGCCGTCCGGAGTCCGAGACCGAAATGCTCCATGCCACCTGGGCCTGCGAACTGCTCGGCAAGCCGAGCTGGATCGTCGGCTGGAGAAAGGGTACAAAGAACACGATCGCCATCTCCTGGGACGCGGAGGCAGGTGATTATCACTGTGATTTTATCGACCAGAACACCGGCTGCGCGAATGCCATGCATTTCGTCAATAAAGAAGGCAAGGATGTGATCGTCGTGACGAACCGCGAGATCGACGAGGTCGCGCTCTACACGATCACGGAGTAAAGCCATTCACATGGCGCGAAAAGCGCAAGGAAAACGGATATATCTCGATAAAAACTGGCCGTCCGGCAGACTTCAAAAATCTGTCGGACGGCCTTTTTCTATATTTTGATGATCCCGGCATCAGGAAATCATGCATCCTGTTTCAATTACCGGATAACGTGCCTCTACGCATCATCCAGATGAACTGTCCAGGATAGCCGACCACAAGAATGACCAGTGCGGTCGCCGCCGCCGGAATTTTCAGGAGCGTCCCCGCCGCCCACAGCAGCGCCCAGGAGACGAGCACGCAAAGCCGCGGATGCTCTATCAATGTGTTTCTCCATCTCTCCAGCAGTGTTTTCATAAGCGTCACCCCTTTCTCATCTCTGCAAGCCAGTATAAGAAAGGGATGTAAAATCTGCATTGTCATTCCTGTAAAAATCAGGTAAAATCTAATTGGTCATCAGTTCCGGGAGGAGTGCTGTCTGCGGACAGTATTGCCGGTGTCTAAGCTCAACCTTACAAAATCCCTTAGAAACACGCGGCAGCTGATGATCTTTTTTATTTAAATTGTACATTTTCCCTGCATGCCCGTGTCGAACTCCGGATTCATGATATAGAAATTGTTGGAGTCGAGGTGATCCTGAACGATACGCAGGGCTTTACCAAAGCGCTGGAAGTGCACGACCTCGCGCGCTCGCAGGAAGCGTAAAGGATCGAGAACCTCCGGATCATGGATGATGCGGATCAGGTTGTCATAGGTTGTGCGCGCTTTCTGCTCTGCTGCGATCGCGTAAGAACAAACTAACGGAAGTAATTGAGGTAGATCATGGCGGCGCCCAGGATCGTCAGAATCACGCCCGTGACCCTGCCCACGGTCCTGTTGTTCACACGGTTTGCGAACTGGGCGGAGACAAGAGATGCCGCCGTCGCGGTGCCGATGTCAGTGCCCAGCGCCGCAACGATATACCAGAAATATTCCATAACTATCACCTTTACTCAAGCCATTGAAAGCGATACTTTCCTTTTCCGTAGCCGGACACCGACCTTATTACGCCGGCTTCCGCCATCTGGCGCAGCAGGGCCGAGCTTCTTGTCTCCTTCAAACCGAGCACGCGCTGAACATCTGACCTGCCAAAAACTGTCTGAAAGCCAAACGCCTCGAACAGTTTCTGAACATGAGCCGCGGTCTTCGGCGTAAAGCGCCCTTCTATGTTCACTTTTTCTGCTTTAATGTTCGCTTTTGAACTGTCAATGTTCGCTTTTTTCACTGTGTAGAAAGTTCCGCTGATGTGCAGGCTCCGATTATGAAGCGGATGTTTCTCATTCAGCAGAAGATTGCGCAGAAATCGCTCCAAATACTCCGTGGTTTCATGAATCCCATTTTTCAGATCATTATAATTTGCCCTGACCAGCGCATTCCGAAAATACCACGCATTCCCGGCAAAAATGTCGTTTGTTACATCAAAACCAAGCGTGCGGAGATACTTGATGAAGAACACCGCCGTCGTTCTGGTATTTCCCTCTTCAAACACATGAATCTGCCACAATCTGGATACAAATACCGCGAGATGATGGATCGTCTCATCCATCGAAAGATTCCTGTAGGAGAACCTCTTCTCCTCCGAAAGATCATATTCCAGCGTTTCCGGCAGTTCCGTGGCACTTCCATAAATCACTGTCGCTCCGTCCAGTACCCATTCCTTTTTCGTGATGTTATAATCACGAAATCTTCCCGCATGAGAATAGATACCGGTAAAGAGCTTTTTATGAATCGAAAGATAGGTATTCGACGTGAAGCTAAACGCGCATTCAGACAAGAGCGCCGCAATCCGTGCCGAGACCTTGTCGGCCTCCTCAGTGCGATCTTCCATATCACCGGTCGGATTTTCCTCGTAATAGCTCTGTAAAAGCGCATTCGCCTCCTCGAATGATATTTCCCCCTCGATATTGCGAACGGCAGTGTGCTGCAGATATTCCGACGTCGTCAATCCATCGACTGCCTGCAGGCCGATGGCCGTATGCCACGCGTAACCCTTATCCCGTTTATCCGGCTCGGACTCTCTTATGTATTCCTGAAACGGATCCTGCTTCACTTTTTCACCTCGCTGCCCTTTTCCTGTATTTTACCCCAGAACGGGAGAGAAGAAAAGGGATTCTTTCGAGCCAAGGAGCGCTTTCCACTCCTCATTGTCCTTCAGATAACCAAAGGTCTATACTTGAATTTTATAATCTGTTCTTGTCTCCCCACTCGCACATCCCATCCAAAATGGGAATCAGGGACCTCCCTCTTTCGGTCAGGCTGTACTCAACCTTTGGAGGGATCTGTGGATATTCTTTTCGGTGAACCAGCCGATCCGCTTCCAATTCCTTCAGCGTGGAACTGAGTGGATTATATGAAATATCTCCGATATACCGCTTCATCTCATTGAACCTTACCACACCAAATTCCATCAGCGTGTAGAGAATCGTCATCTTGTATTTTCCGTTGATCAGCGACAGGGTGTAGCTGAATCCCGTTGTCCCGAGACTTTCATTCGCAATACAGCGATCACTCATTTTACACTCTCCTTCGGGTAAGTATCGCACTTTCATGTGCGTACTTGTTTTTATTTTCATTCTTGCTATGATGATAATATCAGCAGCAGGAAAAGTCAATTCTATGTAAAGGAGAAGAGGAAAAATGAGTAAGAAAATCGTTGTAATTACTGGAAGTCCCCGAAAAAACGGCAACAGTTTTGCAATGACAGAGGCGTTCATCAAGGCTGCAGAGGCAAAAGGACATACAGTGACGCGCTTTGATGCGGCCATGATGAAGATCGGCGGCTGCCGCGCCTGTGAAACCTGTTTCAAAACAGGCAAGGCATGTTCCTTTGACGATGATTTCAACATCATTGTCCCCGCAGTTCTTGAAGCGGACGCCCTGGTATTCACCATGCCGGTCTACTGGTATTCCATACCTTCCCAGATCAAGGGAGTCATCGACCGGATTTACTCTCTGGTAGTCGGCGGCAAAGACATCGCCGGTAAAAAGTGCGCCCTGATTGCATGTTGCGAAGAAGAGGATCTCTCAGTTCTGGACGGCGTCCGGATTCCCATAGAGCGCACCGCCGCTTTAAACAAGTGGAAAATGGTTGGCGAAGTTCTTATCCCCGGTGTCCTGAATGCGGGTGACATCACCAGGACTGACGGCTGCGCCCAGGCTGCTGCACTGGCCGACAAAATCTGATGCGCATGGAGGTTTTCTATGAGTAGTAAGATCGTAATTTTAAACGGCAGTCCCCGCAGAAACGGCAATACATCCGCTCTGGTACAGGCATTCCGGGAGGGTGCCGAAAACACAGGACACAACGTCACAGAGTTTTTTCTGGACAAGATGAATATACATGGATGCAAGGGCTGCTTCGGCGGACACAGCAAGCGAGATTGTCCCTGCGTGCAGCTGGATGATATGACGCAGATTTACCCGGCTGTCCGGGCCTGCGATGTGCTCGTCCTCGCCAGCCCTCTCTATTACTGGACAATGAGCGGGCAGCTGCGCACAGCACTCGACCGTCTGTTCGCGCTGGAAGAAGGCGGCACAAACCTACTGCGTGGAAACGGAAAATCTTCGGCACTTTTGATGGCGGCGGAAGGATACGGGTTCGAGGACGCTGTTCTCTATTATGATAACCTGATGGAGCATCTGCATTGGCAGAATATTGGGCACGTCCTGGCCGGAGGCAACATGGAGACAGGCGATATCAAGGGAAAATCGGAGCTCCAGCAGGCTTTCAACCTGGGGAAATCGATTGGATAACGCTGTCAAATACAAAACGCAGCGTAAAGCGGCACCGTCTTTTTGCCGTCTTCAAATCCAAAGTTTTTTGAAGAGAGCTTGATCGCATAGGCGGGCTGATAGAGCTCCATATAAATATCCCAAGCAGAGGATATATAAACTGCGTGCCTGCGACACGCAGGCTGCCGAAGGACGCAGTAATCGGCTTTTATTAATCAGTATAATGGACGGCCCCGGCGCATAGCATATACCGACGTTTTGGAAAAGGAGCCACGCCGTTGCCGGAAGAACCCGCCACCACCATCTGCAAAAGCGTTTTCAAAGGCGGTGAAAACGCCATTTCCAGAGAGGACTTCACCAGGATCTGGATCGAGCTGATCAACCGTCTGGAAAGGGTGAAAAATACATGAGGGCGGCCATCTACTGCCGTCTGTCCGAGGAGGATCGTGACAAGCGACATGAGGGTGATGACTCCGCCAGAATCCAGAATAAGAAGTCCATGCTGCTGCAATACGCCAAGGAGCAGGGCTGGGAAGTTTTTCAGATTTACAGCGACGACGACTATGCCGGCTCCGACCGGCGGCGGCCCGAATTTCAGCGCCTGCTGCGCGACGCCGAGCAGCGCAGATTTGACGTCGTGCTCTGCAAGACACAGTCCCGCTTCACCCGCGAGCTGGAGCTGGTGGAGAAATACATTCATGGGCTTTTTCCCCTCTGGGGCATCCGCTTTGTCAGCATCGTCGACAACGCGGACACCGCCAATAAGGGAAACAAGAAGTCACGGCAGATCAACGGTCTCGTCAACGAGTGGTATCTGGAGGACATGTCGGAAAATATCCGCAGCGTCCTGACGAACCGGCGGCAGAACGGCTTCCACATCGGTGCCTTCGCACTCTATGGCTACCGCAAGGACCCTGAGAGAAAGGGGCATCTCCTCATCGACGAGGAGGCCGCCGCCGTCGTCCGCGAAGTGTTCACGCTGTTTTCCCAGGGCTGCGGCAAGACCGCCATCGCCCGCCTGCTCAACGAGCAGGGCATCCCGAATCCGATGGAGTATAAGCGTCTGTGCGGTCTGCGCTACCGACAGCCGAAGAGCCACGGCGGCACGCTCTGGAAATACAGCGCCATCTCCTCCATGCTGGTCAACGAAATTTATATCGGCAATATGATACAGGGAAAATACGGCAGTCTTTCCTATAAGACACGGCAAAACCGGCCTCGTCCAAGAGAAGAATGGATCATCGTCGAGGGGACGCACGAGCCGATCATCGAGCGGGAGCTCTGGGATCACGTACAGAGCCTGATAAAACAAAGGGCCAGGCCCTTTGCGGGCGGCAGCATTGGTCTGTTCGCGGGGAAAGCCCGCTGCATGAACTGCGGCTATACCCTGCGTTCCACCGTCAGTCAGGGCAGACATTATCTGCAGTGCCCGAACCGTCACGTGGCAAAGGACGCCTGCGCCGGCGCTTTTATTTCCGTTGACAGACTGGAGCGGCTTGTCATGGAGGAGATGAACCGGCTGGCCTCAGAATATCTGGACCTCGCGGTGCTGGAGCAAGAAGTCACTTTTTGCGATGATTTGCAGAAGGAAAAGAGCCGCCTGCTCTCCGCCCTGACGGTTCTGGAAAAGAGAGAGACGGAATATGGCAAAGCTATCCGCGAGCTCTATCTCGACAAGATCCGTGGGCTCCTCTCCGAAAGCGATTATCTGGAAATGTCCGAAGATTTCAATACCTCCCGCGAGCGTCTTGCACACCGGATCGCGGACGGGAAA
>JAJPZP010000012.1:10310-14107 GCA_021204285.1 Lachnospiraceae bacterium
TTCTGCACCCGCAGCGCCTAAGCCGCGTGCTCGTCTACGCGCTGGTCGACCACATTTTTGTCGGCAAAAGGATTCCGGGCAGCCGCGACGTTCCCATCGAGATCCACTGGAATTTTTAAGAGTTGCCCTTGTGAGGAAAACAGGCTACAATAGCGGAAGAGCTTACAAGGGAGGATTGACCGATGCTGTCATTTGAAAACGACTATATCTGCGGCGCGCACGAGCGGGTTCTGCAGCGTCTTATGGAGACAAACCGGGAGCCGCTGACCGGCTACGGAAACGACCTCACGAGCACATGGTATTTCCCGGCATGGTCTACCTCTCCCACCCCACCGAGTACGGAACGCTGTATACGCGCGCGGAGCTGGAAGAGCTTTCCGCTATCTGCCGCGCGCACGATATCCCGCTCTATCTGGACGGCGCGCGCTTGGGCTACGCGCTGATGAGCTATCGCACGGATGTCACGCTTCCGGACATCGCGCGGCTCTGCGGCGCCTTTTACATCGGCGGGACGAAGGTCGGCGCGCTATGCGGCGAGGCCGTCGTCTTTACCGGTCACCACACGCCGAAGCATTTTCTAACAATCGTGAAGCAGCACGGCGCGCTGCTGGCAAAGGGGCGGCTGCTCGGCGTCCAGTTCGACACGCTCTTCACGGACGAGCTTTATTTTCAGATCAGCCGTCACGCGATCGACATGGCGGAGCTTTTGAAAAAGGGACTGCACGAGAAGGGATACACCTTCTACCTGGAATCCCCGACCAACCAGCAGTTCCTTCTTCTTCGCGACGAGGAAGTCGAACGTCTGAAGGAACAGGTGGTCTTCAGCTTCTGGGAGAAGCCGGACGCGGAACACACGATCGTGCGCTTTGCCACGAGCTGGTCCACCACTGAGGAGGACATTGCACAGCTGATGCAGATTTTATAAGCCAGTTGGACTGTCCCTGGAAGATCATGAAGTGGCGAAGCTGTCATCGACAACTTTTTCCGCATGTTACAGGAGGCAAAAGTTGCCTTTACAGAATCGCAGCATCTGCTGCAAGGTCCTCATTGAGATCGGTGATCGCGTCGCCGGTGGACTGGATCTCGTTCGCCGTCCACGGCACGCCGCCCGCCGACTGCGGCCAGAGTCCGCCGGTGTGATCCACATAGTAAGCCGAAAGGCCGGATTCCTTCAACTGCTCCATCGACATGTTCTTCGTGAGCTGATAGATAATGGCGCAGACGATCTCGAGGTGCGCTAACTCGTTGGCGCCATGACCTTAGAGATTTAAAAAAGCTTGATTTTTCAACGAAAGTCGAGCCTCAAAAAAGAATTTTTTCAAAGCCCAATTTTTGCTCGTTTACATAATACGGTTTCTATAGGACGAGACCGTTTATTTCACCCTGATCACCTGGTTCACATAGATCCGGTTCGTGTTCGTGATGGAGCTGTTCAGCGCCATGATCGCACTCACCGTCGTGCCGTGCTTCTTCGAAAACGAGGAGAGGGTGTCACCGGACTTGACGGTGTATGACACAGCTGCAGACTCTGTCTCCTCCGCCTCAGCACTGGATCGAATATCCCCATCGTTGCACCAGCCGGTTGCGACACCGTTCTTCCCGAAGCAGTACGGATTGGCCGCACCTGCCTTGATCCGCATGATCGTGCCGCTGGCGTTCTTAATGATTGCCTTGCCGATCGGATCAGTGCTGGACGCATAGTATGAAGACACGGTAATCGCCTCACCGACCTTGTGGGCATAGGAAGTTGCCTCCGGGGAGGGCATGACATTGACCGTCTCGACTGCCACATACAGCTCATCCAGATCTACATTCCCGCTGATACCGGACACACTGCCTTTGCTGGAATACTGCCAGCCATGCAGATCATGCACGATCTCCGGCCGCTTGCTGTCCGCCGGATCCACCGAGAGGCTCATGGAAGCACTGCTCGGATAGCGCGCGATCCAGAACGGGTAGGTGATCTGGTCCGCGTACGGCTTAATATAGGAATTGTAGAAGCTCAGTCCAGTGTACACACCGAACTGGCAGCCCGCCGCCGTAATGATCGCCCCGTATGCGTTGATGATCTCCGCCAGCGTCTGCCCCAGCCCCTTCTGGACAGAATCTTCAACATCCAGCCACACCATCGGCGTACGGCCAGCCAGGGTGCTGACTATTGCCTGGGCATCGCTCTTTGCCTTTGCAACCGTCGATGCGTAAGAGTAATTATACACGCCCTGTACCGGCACACCGGCCTCCGTCGCACCCGTCCAGTTGTTCTCGAACTGTTTGTCCGGATTCAGGTCCTTACGGATCACCTTCAGGATCGCGAACTGTACGCCCGCGGCTGCAGCCTTCGCCCAGTCGATCGTGCCCTGGTAACTCGATACGTCAATTCCCTTGATGCTCATAATCTTCCTCACTTTCTGCCAGCTTCTTGCGCCGGCGCAAATCATTCTTCAGATACTTCCGGCAATCCGGCCACGCTGGTCAGCAGGGACAGCACCCCGGCCAACAGTGCCGCGGACACTACCTGCACCCAGCTCACATCGCTGATAATCGCCGCCGTGCCGATCGTGGCCACCGCGGTCTGTGCGACTGTCTTGATCGCTCGGACTCCCGCAGCCTTCAACCATGTCTTTGTCTTATTGCTCAAAACTTTCACCTCCTTTATCACATTCATTCTGTCTCAGTTCTGTGCGCCTGTTTTGCCAGGTACATCGTAATCTCTGACTGAGCGTCCTTTGTCGGACCGTTTGCCCCGAGCTCCTGAAGACCTCCAATCACTCCGAGCAACGCCCGCATGATGATCTCGCGCTCTTCCAGACTATCCTTGAACATCCTTCTGTCCCTTGCCTCCTCATTCTCCAGATTGCGGAGGCTGGCGTAATCGCTGTTTAGCTTCCCATCGATCGCATCAAGCCTCTGCTCGATCTTCGTGAGCCGCTCATTGACGCTCGCCGCCTGCGACTCTTCCGCCTGTTCCTTCTTTACCCCGGACGTGATCCGGCGCTTGAGCTCCGGCCATTCTTTATAGACGAAGTAGCCGACGATCAGCAGGATGATGATCCACTGAAGGATACTCTCTGCCGTTATCAGGTCCGCGATCTTATCCATCTACTCACCTCCCTTCGACGCATGATAAAAGCCGACCGGAAGACCAGTCGGCATAAAATTTAAAAAGGGCACTTGCATTAGCAAGCACCCTCATGTATAATTTATTTAGAAAGGTTATCGGAATCGCTTCCGATCGCCTCAGAAGAATTTATTTCACATGAAATAGCATCAGTCTTTGGCGAGAGGGATGCTATTTCTTTTTGCTATCTATGTAAGACAGTGCCGCAAAGACAACCAACATCAGTGTTAACACTTCCATCGTGCTCATTGGCATCACCTCCTTTACAGAAGGCGACCGGAAACGCATCCTTTTTACTCTCTGTTCAATTATACATCCCGATTCTACCACACAAGACTTTCAATGACAATCGCAAAATCCCGCTCCAGCTCCTGCTCCCGTTGCTTCACTAAATGGGAAGACCTCTGCAATATTTCAAACATTGCGGTTCGATAAATCATACACAGTAAGCGCCAACAGCTCTATATCCGTTGATTTTTCAGATACCATCGAAGTTCCTGATGGCTATACGGCGCTCGGTATTGCAGGTTTCGGCAATTATAATGGAAATTGTTATACTTATAGTGCCGCAAATTATGTTATTTCTATCCACAACACTACTTCCTCATCGATAACGCATACTGCTTATATTGTAGTGCTTTTTGTAAAATCTGACTTACTATGAACGTGTAAATAAATC
>JAJPZP010000218.1 GCA_021204285.1 Lachnospiraceae bacterium
TCGATGTACAGGGCGTCACCGGCTTTAAAAAGGACTATTGCTCCCTTCCCTATTCGAAAATCCAGTATTACGCCATCCAGACGCCAGGTTTTGCCGAGCTGATCGCGGACTGTGAACTGATGCTGTTCTTCGCGAACGGCATGAAAGTGGTTTTTGAATTCAAAGGGAACTGCGATATTCTCGCAATCGGACGCAGCATTTCGGAATATGCACTGGGATAAGAGGTTCCCGCGAAAGGAGAAGTAGTATTATGACAACTTTGAAAGAACTGGTACTCGCCAACAGAAGCTATCGCGGTTACGACGAATCCCGCCGGATCACACGGGAAGAACTGCTCGAGATGGTTGACTGCGCACGCCTCACCGCCTCGTCCGTCAACCATCAGCCGCTCAAGTTCTGCCTGGTCTGTGAGAAAGAACCGGTCCGCAAAATTCAATCGTACACCCAGTGGGCAAAAGGGCTCCGGAATCTTACGCTCCCGCATCCCGGAAAATGCCCCACTGCTTTTATCGTCATCTGTCTGGATGTGCGAATCGACCCGAATGCCGCCAGGTATCAACGGGATGTCGGTGTTGCCGCACAGACGATCCTTCTGAAATCCACAGAGATGGGACTCGGTGGCTGTATGATCGGCAGCTACAATGCCGCAGGAGTCAAAGAGGCGCTCGCACTCCCGGAACATCTGACGCCTCAGCTGGTCATCGCCATCGGAAAGCCGGCGGAGACCGTCGTACTCACAGAGCCTGGACCGGATGGAAGCGTCGCCTACTACCGCGATGAAAATGATATACATTATGTGCCCAAGCGGGCGCTCGCGGATATTGTCCTGTAAACAGCATTTTTATAAACGAAAGACAAGGATACCCCTTGCGGCTTTTCACCATCTGTGCTATAACAGGCTAAAACAGCGGGTTGGAGGGATATCACAATGAAAACAGCAATTGTGACAGGCGCGTCCAGCGGCCTTGGAAGTGAATTTGTGCAGCAGATCAGTGAGCAGGAGCAGCTGGACGAAATCTGGATCATTGCCCGCAGAGAGGAACGGCTTCGCGCTCTGCAAAGCCGGGTGCGGACACGGCTTCGCTGCGTTCCTCTGGATCTCACGCAGCGCGACTCCTTCCGCGTTCTCGGCGAAATGCTCGCGCGCGAGGAGCCGGAGGTGTGTCTGCTGGTAAACGCGGCCGGCTTCGGAAAGATCGGTTCCTTCCGGGATATCTCCGCCGCGGACTGTGACAACATGATCGATCTCAACTGCCGCGCCGCCGTGGATATGACGCAGCTTGTGCTTCCTTACATGAAAAAAGGCGCACGGATCCTCGAGATCTGCTCCACCTCGGCTTTCCAGCCCTTCCCCTATCTCAATGTCTACGCCGCCACCAAGGCTTTCCTTTACCGCTATAGCCGCGCCCTGCGCGTGGAGCTCTTCCGGGAAGGAATCCGCGTGACGGCGGTCTGTCCCTACTGGATCAAGGACACCGAATTTATCGGCACCGCGAGAAAAACGAAGGACAGCGCTTATATCCGGCATTTTCCGCTCGCGTCGAAATCGAGGCATGTCGTACGCCGCGCACTCTCAGACTCCCG
Source organism: Lachnospiraceae bacterium (assembly GCA_021204285.1). GTDB lineage: Bacteria > Bacillota > Clostridia > Lachnospirales > Lachnospiraceae > Hominiventricola. The sequence goes on from JAJPZP010000218.1 coordinate 1,585, forward strand.
GCTTGGACTCGCCGTCTCGACGCCCGGCCCGGTCTGCCTCGTTCACCGCATCGCCGCGAAATGGATCCCCTCTGAGCTTATGATGGGGATCTGGGCGCTTCTGCGGCGAATTTGATCCTCTGCTAAATATGAACCAGAATTTTTGATACTTTTTTCGATGACAAATGCCTGTTCAGATAGTATAATAGGTAATGTAGGAAAGCGTCGAGAAAGAGGAATACAATGATGACAGAAGAAGCCAGATTGATATTGAACGAACTCGGTAAGATGAACGAACGCTTCGACAGAATGGAGGAGCGTCTTGACAGGATGGACGAGCGCTTCGACAGAATTGAGGCGCGCCTCGACAGAATCGAGGAACGCCTCGACAGAATCGAGGAACGCCTCGACAGAGTGGAGGAGCGCCTCGACAGAGTGGAGGAGCGCCTCGACAGAGTGGAGGAGCGCCTCGACAGAGTTGAGGAGCGCCTTGACAAAGTGGAGGAACGCCTCGGCAGAGTGGAAGATCGTCTTGACAAAGTGGAGGATCGTCTCAATAGGACGGAAGACCGTCTCGACAGGATGGATCAGCGTTTCGACGAAGTCGAAGCTCATCTTTCCAGTTCGGATCGTAAGATCAGCGAGATTCAGGTAACGCTGGAAAACGAAACCAATAAAAAAATCAGCATCGTGGCCGAGGGGGCATTGCGATCTGGTGCGGAAGCTTGACGATGCACTGCGGATAGAGAACGAAAAAGAAATCCTTCTCATCCGGCCCACCAGTCTCGAAGGGGAGATCACCCGCATCAAAAAACGTCTGGAAGAGATTGCCTGAAAATAGGAAAATTTATAACACGCATTTTCTCAACAAAATCGCGACACGGCTGTATTAAAGCCGTGTCGCTTTCCATCTTACTTTATCTCATATTTTGCGCGTCCTTCTTTGTAGAGATCATGTCCGTAGCAGTCGATGACGACCGTGCAGGGGAAGTTCTCCACCCGCAGCCGATAGATCGCCTCCGCTCCCAGCTCCGGAAAGGCGACGACTTTCGCCTCCTTGATTGATTCGCTGAGCAGCGCGCCTGCGCCGCCAATCGACGCGAAGTACACGCAGGTATTCTTCTTCATGCTCTCCACGACCTCCGGACGGCGAAGTCCTTTTCCGATCATGCCTTTCAGACCCAGATCCATCAGGCGCGGCGCGTAAGCATCCATGCGTCCGCTCGTCGTCGGTCCCGCGGAACCGATCGCCTGACCGGGCTTCGCCGGACAGGGGCCGACATAGTAGATCACAGCCCCTCTGATCTCAATGGGCAGCTTCTCTCCCCGATCCAGCATCCGGCACAGGTACAGATGCGCCTCGTCGCGACCGGTATAGATAATGCCATTCAGCAGTACGCGGTCGCCGGCATGCAGCTCCCTGATTCTCTCATCTGTCAGCGGCAGATGTATCACTTTATCAGCCATATTCTCCCTCCCTTTAGAGCTCGATCGTCCTGTGACGCGCCACATGACACTGAATATTCACGCCCACCGGCAGGCTTGCCAGATGCACCGGATGGGTGAGCATATGAACGGCCAGCGCAGTTCTCGTTCCGCCGAAGCCCTGCGCACCGATGCCGAGCTTATTGACCTCCTCCAGAATCTCGCGCTCCATCTGCGCGACCTCCGGATCAGGGTTTGGCTCACCCACCCTGCGGCAGAGGGCTTTCTTTGCCAGCAACATGACCTCCTCGGTCGTGCCGCCCGCCGCGCAGCCAACGATGATCGGCGGGCAGGGATTGGAACCGGCCCGGCTGACCGTGTCCACGATGAATCTCTTCACACCGTCCCAGCCCTGGGAGGGCGTGAGCATCCCCAGCGCCGACATATTCTCGGAGCCGCCGCCCTTCGGACAGACGGTGATCATCAGCTTATCCCCCCGCACGATGTCGGTATGGATGATCGCCGGCGTATTATCCCCGCGGTTGACCCGCTCTCCGAATACATGATCTTGGCTGCTCTTGCGCAGATAACCCTTCGTGTAGCCACGCGCCACGCCTTCGTCCATCGCCGCGCGGAAATCCCCACCCACGATGTGAACGTCCTGTCCCAGCTCGACGAAGAACACCACAAGCCCGGTGTCCTGACAGATCGGCTGCTGCCGCTCGCGCGCAATATCGGCATTTTTCAGAATATCGCCGAGAATCTGCCTGCACAGATCTGACTCTTCCTCCTCCCGCGCCTTCCGCAGCGCTTCCTTTACATCCTCGGGGAGGTAATAATTTGCGTCTAGTACTAACTGGTCCCCGGCATCTGTGATCGCAGAGGCCTGAATTTCGCGTATGCTCATAACGGGCTTCTCCTGTTTTCAATATTGTTATGCTGTTTCGGCGAAGATTTTCTGACGTATCTTTGCCCTGCAGCCAGAATTATTATAACACGACTTTTGCATCGTGCAAACGCTGTTATCACGCTTTCCGGCAATCTTTTCGACGACCTTTGTATTTTTATCCGGATTGTGATAGACTGTGATGAACAACAAACGGAAGGAGACGAAAGAATTGCAATGAATGGGAAAAATGAAGTTTCGCGCAGCGAGCGGATGCTGAACGAGCCGGTGCAGAAAATTATCCCGGAGCTAGCGGTACCGACGATCATATCGATGCTGATCACTTCTGTCTATAACATGGCAGACACCTTTTTTGTGAGCCAGCTCGGAACCTCCGCATCCGGCGCAGTGGGCATCATCTTCTCTGCCATGGCCATGATTCAGGCTCTTTCCTTCATGATCGGTATGGGGGCAGGCAACCACATTTCGCGTCTTCTGGGTGCGGGGCACGAAGAAGAGGCAAAACACTATGCGTCCACTGCCTGGTTTACCGGCTTCGGACTTGGCTGCGTCATCGCTGTCGTCGGCTCGCTGTTCATGAACCAGATCGTGATGCTGCTTGGCTCGACGGATACGATCGCACCCTATGCGGCAGCTTACGCCCGCTATATTTTCTACGCAGCTCCTTTTATGATGTGTTCCTTCATCATGAATAATATGCTACGCTTCCAGGGACTCACTACCTATGCGATGATCGGAATTACGATCGGCGGCCTGCTCAATATAGCGCTCGACCCGATCCTGATCTTCGGTTTCGGGATGGGAACAGCGGGTGCCGGTATCGCAACCGGCTTCTCTCAGTTTGTGAGCTTCTGCATTCTTTTTTGCATGTGCAACCTGCACCAGGACGCGATCCATATCAGTCCCCGCCAGTTTGCTCCTTCGCTGGATCTTTATGGAAATATTCTGTATACGGGCGCCCCATCGCTCGCCAGACAGGGAATTGCCAGCCTCTCCTCCGTAATGCTGAACACGATAGCCGGACAATATGGGGATGCAGCGGTCGCGGCAATGTCCATTGTCTCACGCTTCACCATGTTCATCAATTCCGTTGTCGTCGGCTTCGGTCAGGGCTTCCAGCCGGTCTGCGGCTTCAACTACGGTGCGAAGCAGTACGGCCGCGTGAAGGAGGCCTTCTGGTTCTGCGTCAAAGTGGCAACCATAATCCTGCTCGTTCTCTGTGCCATCGCCATGCTGTTCTCCGGAAATATCATCGCACTCTTCCGAAAAGACGATGCGGAGGTTATCGCCATTGGCACCTTCGCACTGCGGGCACAGCTTATCACCATGCCGGTCTGGGGCTATTATGTCATGTGCAACATGTTTTCCCAGTCAATCGGCTATGGCTTCCGCTCGTCGCTCATCTCCTGTGCCCGTCAAGGGCTGTTTCTGATTCCCGCGCTATATATCCTGTCCGGCTTTATGGGGCTTCGCGGACTGCAACTCGCCCAGCCTGTCGCAGATCTTTTTTCCGTTGTCTTCGCTTTTATTCTGGTAAGAGGCATCCTGAGAGATCTGGATGGGTAATCTGTACATATCGCACCCCATGCTTTCCGGCAAGTGTGAATACCGCCCTTACATTGCAAACTGTATTGCACAGTACGAAAAATAAACCGCAAGCAGAATGACCCCCTGCACCCGGGAAAGCTTTCCACGAACAAACGCCGGAATCGTCAGCAGCAGCATGACGAAAAACATAACCGGAATGTCAAGAACCAAAGACGCATTATAACCCATAAAAACAGAAGAAACCTGAACATCGAAAGGCTGCAGCGTGACTGCAATACCCGAGACAAGCACAAGATTAAAGAGATTTGCACCAATCACATTTCCAAGAGAAAGCGAGCCGTGTCCCTTCATCAGTGAAGTAATCGCCGTGACGAGCTCCGGCAGCGAAGTACCAAGCGCGACCAGCGTCAACGCAATGACTGATTCCGGAACGCCGAGCGCCTGTGCGATCAGCGTTCCGTTATCTACAAGCAGATCCGCGCCGACCGCGATCAACGCTGCACCGATAATCAGCAGTAAAACATCTTTCGAAATCTGAGAGGAGCTCTCCTCTTTCGCTTTTTCTTCTTCCCTTCTCCCCAGTCCCATCATCCGGCGCACCGTCAGAATCATATAAATCACAAAAAGCAAAAGCAGCAAAATACCGTCCAGGCGGCTGAAACTGCCTCCCGTGTAGGCAATCCCCGCATAGAAAAGCGCAGCGGCAAAAAAGAAACAGATGGGAAGAGTCAGATCTTTCCTGCGCACCTCTCCCGGACGTACCGCCACCGTCACCGCCGCGATCAAAGCAGTATTACAGATAACCGAGCCAATCGCATTTCCATAAGCAATCTCACTGTGCCCGGTCAGCGCGGATATCGCGGAAACCATGACCTCCGGCAACGTCGTGCCGATCGAAACGACCGTCGCGCCGATCAACAGCTCCGGCAGATGAAAACGCTGAGCAATGTGGACCGCTCCGTCCACAAACCAGTCCCCGCCCTTGATCAGGAGCACCAGTCCCACGATAAACAAAATCACTGCTGTAAGCATCTTTTATTTCTCTCTTTTCAAATCAGGATGTTCTCATTCTATCGAAATCTGACTCAGAATACAAGGAGTATGAAGAGAAATTCATTGAAATTTAAAAAAACGGGCGACTTTTTAAGCCGCCCGCAGGATCTTTCGTTCTCAGGCCGTCTTCTGCATGGCCTCATTCAGTTCGCGGAAGGTCCTCACAATCATGTAGACTGCCAGCAGAAAGGTCAGCGCATCCGCGGCCGGGAAGGAATACAACACGCCGCTGAGACCAAAGGCAAGCGGCAGCAGAATCGGCAGTCCCACGCCGAACACAATCTCACGAACCATCGACAGAACCATAGACTGGAATGCCTTTCCCAGGGCCTGCAGGGAAATGAAGGTGCCCTTGTTCAGGGTTGCCAGCGTCATCAGGCAGAGATAGGTACGGAAGCATCGCACACCGAATTCCATATAATAAGAACTCTCTCCCGCAGCCCCGAACAACATCAGAATCCCACCTGGGAAGAACTCTACAATCAACGTCGCGACAAAGCCGGTAATCAATTCCAGAATAAGCAGCAGCTTAAACAACTCCTTCATGCGGTCAGCACGCCGCGCGCCTACATTGTAGCCCATTACCGGGATATTACCTGCCGCGAGTCCGACCGAGATCGAGATAACAATCTGGAAAAACTTCATGACGATGCCGATGACCGCAAGCGGGATCTGGGAATACTCCTCCAGACCGAAAACCGGGTCAAGCGCGCCATACTTTGCGACCATATTATTTACAGCGGCCATCGAGGCCACCAGCGAGATCTGTGAGAGGAAACTCGTGACGCCGAGCGGCAGAAACCGCTTCATCAGATTTCCATAAAAACCAAAGCTTGCCCGCGTGAGCTTCACCGCCTTCATGTGGCACAGATACCAGATCGACGCAAGCGCCGTCAGGATCTGTCCTGCCACCGTCGCAACCGCGGCTCCCATCATGCCCCAGCCAAAGCCATAGATGAACAGCGGATCCAGAATCAGGTTGACCACTGCGCCCATCAGCGTGCAGGCCATCGCGAAATGCGGACTGCCATCGGAGCGGATAATCGGATTCAGGCACTGCCCGAACATGTAGAAGGGGACACCCAGTGTGATGTAGAAGAAATACTCCTTCGCGAAGACAAAGGTCTGCTCATTGACATGCCCACCGAACGCGCCAAGAATCGGCTCCTGAAAGACCAGATAGAATGCGGTCAGGACGAGGCTGACCACGATGCAGAGCAGAACCGAGCAGCCGATGCTCTTATGCGCCTCCTCCTCTTTTCCAGCGCCCAGGCTGATACTGACAAAAGCACAGCAGCCGTCGCCGATCCAGACCGCCAGCGCCAGCGCCACAACTGTCAGCGGGAAAACCGCCGTGTTGGCCGCATTGCCATAGGAGCCAAGATAGCTCGCGTTCGCGATAAAAATCTGATCCACGATATTGTAGAGCGCCGCCACCAGCAGCGAGATAATGCAAGGCAGGGAATACTGCAGCATCAGTCTTCCCGGCTTCTCCGTCTCGAGATAACTGTTTGTTTTCTGTTCCATTTTTTCATTCCTCCTGTTGCTGCTTCTCAATCATCAAAACAACAGGCCACAGACCGCCTGCTTCACAGGCTATATGCCGCCTATGGCGTCATATGGCTAAGGCTTGATGGGCGTCCCGCCCATCTCAAAATGAAAATCCAGCCTTTTGCAGATAAATCTGCACCGTCTGCCTTTTCATTTTGCTGCTGTTCTGTATTGTTGGACAAAAAAGAACGTGCGGCAGGAAACAACCGGACTTACGTTGTTCTTACCACACGTTGCACGATGGTTATTTTAACAATCGAATTTTTATTTGTCAAGATTCAGGCTTCCATTTTTTTGCCTGCTGTGCTAGAATAGATCATATGTTCGATTCAGGAGGTAATTGATGGCCAGGGGCAGAAGAAAGAGACAAAAAAGACATCCCGTGCTTGCTGCCATGATTTTTCTGCTGCTCGGTCTTGCCGGATACCGTGCGGGGCAAAGCGGAGATTTTATCACAGTCGGCACCGGTTCCGAAGCATCCGTGGAAGTCACAGAAGCGCTGACCGTCCATTTCATTGATGTGGGACAGGGTGACTGCACACTCATCACGCAGGGCGGGCACGCGATGCTGATCGACGCCGGAGACAATTCTCAGGGAGAGAATGTTGTCTCCTATCTTAATTACGCAGGCGTTGACGAGCTGGATTATCTGATCCTGACACATCCGGATGCCGATCACATCGGCGGCGCAGATGTGGTGTTATATAACATCGACTGCGAGGCCGTACTTGCACCTGACAAAGAGGCGGATACGAAGTCCTGGAGCGATGTCGTAGATGCCATGTCCGGGAGAGGTCTTGAAGCTGTCCACCCGCAGCCTGGTGACAGCTATACCCTCGGAGAGGCCGCCTTCACCGTTCTTGGTCCCCTGCAGGACTATGAAGACTCCAATGACTGCTCCATCGTCCTGCGCCTGACCCACGGGGACAATTCCTTCCTGTTCACCGGTGATGCGGAGGAGACAGCAGAGGCTGACATTCTGTCCTCCGGATATACACTGTCTGCCGATGTTCTGAAAGTCGGTCACCACGGCAGCCGCAGCTCGACCAGTGACGATTTTCTTGCTGCCATCTCTCCTTCCTGCGCGGTCATCAGCTGCGGGGAGGGAAATGATTACGGCCATCCGCACGCCGCGACATTAAATAAACTGCGCGCGTCCGGTGTCTCAGTCTACCGCACCGACGAGCAGGGCACGATCGCCGTCACATCCGATGGCAGCAGCCTCTCCTGGAACATGAGTCCGTCCGAGACCTGGCAGACAGGGGAGTAAAGCACCTGCAACAAATTTTTTTCACAAATTCGACAATAATATTTGCTTTTCTCAGCATTTGCCACTATAATAGAGAAATGGACCAAATCTAGTGGGAGGTAATGTGATATGGAAGAAAACGTGACGATGGACGATCTTAAAGAAGAGATTGATGCATCCTGTGAGACAGCGGAGGCGGAAGCGCCCGCGGAGGATAAAGGTGTCGATCCGGTATGGGCGACGCTGAAGCAGTACATGGATGAAAAGACGGTTCTGACTGTGAAGATCGGTGGCGTGGTAAACGGTGGCGTGATCGCCTACGTAGAGAAGGTTCGTGGATTCATCCCCGCGTCCCGTCTGGCGTTAGAGCACGTAGAGGATCTGAATGAATGGCTTCACAAGAAAGTCAAGGTTCGTGTCATCACCGTTGACCCGGAGAAGAAGCGTCTCGTACTCTCCGCAAGAGAGATCCTGAGAGCCGAGGCCAGAGCTGCCGAACAGGAGAAACGGAAAGCCGCGTTTGAGCAGACGAAAGTCGGCGATGTCATGGACGGTACCGTTGAGACACTGAAAGAATACGGCGCGTTTGTCCGCCTTGAGAACGGACTGTCCGGACTGGTACATGTGTCTCAGATCTCCGATAAACGGATTGAGACCCCGGACAAAGTGCTGAGCGAGGGACAGACCGTCAAGGTAAAGGTCACTGCGATCAAAGACGGCAAGCTTTCCCTTAGTATGAAAGCTCTCATTGAGAAGCCGGAAAACGGGAAGCAGGACAATGAGCGTTACGAGATGCCGAAGGCGGAGAAGATTTCTACAAACCTTGGTTCGCTTCTCAAGGACATCAAACTTTAAGCAAAAGTGTATGGTTGTCGCCTGTGGGCGGCATCACCGGGCATAAGAAAGAGCAGCTTTTCCAAAGCTGCTCTTTCTTATTCACTCTAAGTGTTTACTTCCATACACTTTGCAGATCCAGACCGGTCAGACTCTCGAGTTTTCGGATATCCGCATCAAAATACTTCATCAGATATTCCCGTGTCTGTGGCAGCACTTTACTCTTATCCGTATCGCGCAACAGCGTTTTCCTCCTCACATCCCGATAGTATCTGCGAAACTTCCGATAAAATCCAGGCATCCAGCGCATCGCATAACACAGGTCATAAAGACAATAATTACCTCCCTTTACGAGCCAGAACTGTTTTGCCCGCCGCCAGGAAATTGCACACTCCGCTCCCTCATTGGACTTTACATGATAATCAATATCATCCACATCCCCAATTCCAAGGAAATCATAGATTTCCCTGCAGGCGGCATGCTCGTCCTGTATAAATTTCTCAAAGACCACAAACTTCATATTATGCAGGTCAAAGGTATCCAGATATTCACCGATACACGCGGCATAATTACTTTGAGAGAGAACAAGGTATTTCAGCCTCTTTTTCATGATCTGAGAACGCCTTCTATCGTGATCGAGGATACTGTGTACATAATGATCAAATCCCTCCGCATGCCCGTGCACTTTGTCATAATGCAGCACAGAGGCGGGAAGAAAGCCCCGCGCCAGAAAATATCTGTACGCGGAATAGCTGCGGTCAACCGGATTGCGCATCATGAAAATCATCTTCGTACCCATTGCAAAGTCACGCTTGATCTTTCGCGCGCAACCGCCATAGGTAAGCCCTGCGTTTACCTCGCCAAGGAGACGTGTATCGTCCTCCTCGATATGACCAAAATAACGCCATCTGTAAAAGCGTTTCCCCATTATGCTCCAACACGGAACCCTGTAATACATTGGTTCCTTCACATCCCGGCAAAGCGCCACCTGTGGATGCTGCTTTAAAAGCTGATACAGTGTGGTCGTTCCGCATTTTTGAAAGCCCATGCAGACAAAATCTGGATATCCCACCTCTATACTCTCCTATTCGATACGATCTTTTATATAGGCCAGTATCTCTTCAACACATTCCGCCAGCGGTCTTTGGGAAGTATCAACCACAAGTTCCGCTCCGTGCGGCGTCTCATACGGGCTGGAAATACCGGTAAAATTGGGAATCTCTCCCTTTCGCGCCTTCTTGTACAGGCCCTTCACATCACGCCGTTCGCATTCTTCAAGCGGCGTGCTCACATAGACTTCGACAAACTCTTTCCCGATGATCTCCCGCGCATTCTTCCGGTCGCTTGAGAAGGGTGAGATGAAGGAAGTCATCACGATCAGGCCGGCGTCGTTCATCAGCTTCGCCACTTCCGCGATACGGCGGATATTCTCAACACGGTCAGACTCCTCAAAACCGAGATTCTTATTGAGCCCAAGCCGGATGTTGTCGCCATCCAGAACCATCGTGTGCTTTCCCATCGCTACGAGCCGTTTCTCAAGCTCATTCGCGAGTGCGGACTTGCCTGACCCGGAAAGGCCTGTGAACCACACGGTCAGCGGCTTCTGGTTCTTCTGCGCACTGCGCAGCTCTTTCGTGACGTCCAGCTTCTGCTCTGTCAGGTTTCTGTCCCTGCGCAGGGCATTATTAATCGTACCGCAGGCAGAAGTCATATTGCTGATCCGGTCGATCAGCAGGAAGGTCCCAAGCGCACGGTCACAGTCCGCTCCGGCCTTTTTTCGAAAACGGTTAAAAATTATTTTGTCCGAGACCGAGATATCACAGACTGCAATCCCGTTTTTGCGAATCTGCTTTGCGGGGAGACGCGAACCGTCGTTCACATCAATCCGGCACTTGATCTTTAACACCGTCGCCGGAAGCACCTTCGTTCCCAGCTTCAGCATATAGTTACGTCCCGCCGTAAGCGGCGCATCATCCATCCAGAGCAATGTCGCGCTGAACATGCTGCCCACTTCGAGCGCAGCATTCTTCATGATGACATCACCGCGGGAAACATCGATCTCGCGATCGAGCTGTACCGTTACCGCCTCTCCCCGACGAATCTTCTTTGTATCGCTCCCGCAGTACAGAAGTCCGCTCACCTGCGCTTTCTCACCGATCGGCCACACCGTAACCTCATCCCCAAGGCTCAGGGAACCATAAGCAACCTGCCCCTGGAAACCGCGAAACGTGCGGTCGGGACGGCTGACACGCTGCACGGGCAGAGCAAAACCGTTTTTCAACTTCTTTTTTGATACATCGATCTGTTCCAGATAATCGAGCAGAACCGGTCCTTCGTACCAGAGCATATTGGTCGATTTCTTTGTAATATTGTCGCCTTCCGTCGCAGAGACCGGAATCACCGCAAGGGAGGCCGGCTGAAACTCGCTTGCCAGCCCCCGCAGATCTTTTTCCAGTGAGTAGAAACGGTATTTGTCATAATGCGCCAGATCCATTTTATTGACCGCAAAGACAAAGTGACGAATGCCCATCAGCGCACAGATTCGCGTATGCCGCCTCGTCTGGATCAGTACTCCCTGCGTCGCGTCCACAAGAATCACTGCAAGATCCGCAAAGGATGCGCCGACTGCCATATTCCGCGTATATTCTTCGTGACCGGGCGTATCCGCCACGATGAAGCTGCGATTGTCCGTTGTAAAATAGCGGTAAGCCACGTCAATCGTGATGCCCTGCTCTCTCTCTGCCATCAGACCGTCCAGCAACAGCGAATAATCGATCGCCCCGCCGCGGCTGCCGACCTTGCTGTCAAGCTCAAGTGCACGCTCCTGATCTGCATAGATCAACTTCGCATCATAGAGCATGTGACCGATCAGGGTGGATTTCCCATCGTCCACACTCCCACAGGTAATGAACTTTAAAAGGTCGAGATTTTTATGATCTGCATGTTTTTCCATCGTCTAAAAATATCCCTCCCGCTTTCTTCTCTCCATGCTGCCCGCCGCTTCATGGTCGATCACACGGCTTGTCCGCTCGGAAGAGACGGCACCAAGCGTCTCCTCGACAATTGCATCAAGCGTGTCCGCCTCCGACTCCACTGCTCCGGTCAGAGGATAGCAACCAAGCGTGCGAAAGCGCACCTTCTTCATCTCGATCTTCTCACCCTCGCGCAGCTTCATACGCTCATCATCAACCATGATGAGATTGCCGTCACGCTCGACGACCGGACGCTCCTTTGCGAAATAAAGTGGCACGATCTCAATCTTCTCGCGTTCGATATACTGCCAGATATCCTTCTCCGTCCAGTTGGACAACGGAAAAACGCGGATGCTCTCTCCCTTATGAATGAACGTATTGTATAACTGCCACATCTCCGGCCGCTGTTTCTTTGGTTCCCATGCGTGTGCACTGTTGCGGAAGGAGAATACACGCTCTTTCGCCCGCGACTTTTCTTCATCACGCCGACCACCACCGAAAGCCGCCGTAAAACCGTAGAGATCCAACGCATCCTTGAGCGCTTTCGTCTTCATGATATCGGTGTAGGCAGCACCATGATCAAAGGGATTGATCCCCTGCCGCACGCCCTCCTGATTCGTATAGACGAGCATCTCAATTCCCTTCTCCTTTGCGATACGGTCACGGAAAGCAATCATTTCCTTAAACTTCCACGTCGTGTCGATATGAAGAAACGGGAAGGGCGGCTTCTCCGGGTAAAATGCTTTCAGCGCCAAATGCAGCATAACCGAGCTGTCCTTGCCGATCGAGTAAAGCATGACCGGCTTCTCGCACTCCGCCACGACCTCACGCATGATATAGATGGCCTCGGCCTCCAGTTCGTCCAGATGTGTCATCGGTATTTTCCCTCTCTTTAAACGGGAGACTGTATGCAGCCTCCCGTGCTAAACTGACTCATAAAGACAATATACTCCATTCTGTCCCGCAG
>JAJPZP010000113.1 GCA_021204285.1 Lachnospiraceae bacterium
TGCTACAGGGGACGACTCGGCGAGGGCGCGGATGTGCTGCTTGCGATGCAGCGTTCTTATGATGAACTGAATAAGCTTGTGGAGAAGGTTTACGTTTACGCGAACCAGCGGCTGCATGAGAACACGGATAACGGCGTATACCAGAATCTCGCGAGTCTCTCGCAGAGCCTGCTGGTGGAGCTTTCGGAAGCCTGCGCGTGGATCGAGCCGGAGCTTCTGGCACTTCCGGACGGGACGATCGAGGCATATTTACAGGAAAAACCGGAGCTGTCGGTATACCGGCAGTATTTTGAGAATATAATCAGACAGAAGGAACATGTCCTCCCGAAGGAGCAGGAGGCGCTGCTCGCCTCGCTCGGCGGCGTGGCGGAGAGCCCGAAGGATATTTTCTCCATGTTTAATAACGCGGATCTGCGTTTTCCGCCGGCCTGCGGTGCGGACGGGGAGTCGGTCGAGGTGACGCATGGCAATTTCATTACGCTCATGCAGAGCGGCGACCGTGAGCTGCGGCGGAGCGCGTTCCGGTCGCTCTACAGCACCTACGCCTCCTGGCGCAATACGCTGGCGGCGACCTACCGCGCGAATGTGAAGCAGGAGGTCTTCTTTGCGAAGGCGCGGAAATACGGTTCTGATCTGGAGGCCTCGCTCGATGGGAGCCATATCCCGGTGTCTGTCTATGACAATCTGATCGACGCCGTTCATGAGGCGCTTCCGTCCCTGCACCGCTATATGAAGCTGCGGAAGAAGCTGCACGGCGTGGAGGAACTGCATCTTTACGATGTCTATGTGCCGATGACGGAAGATCCGGGCGAAAAGATTCCTTTTGAAGAGGCAAAGAAGATGGTGCTCGAGGGGCTTGCTCCTCTGGGTGAGGAATATCTGGGACTGCTCCGAGAGGGCTTCACGCACGGCTGGATCGATGTCTGCGAGAATCAGGGAAAGCGCAGCGGCGCGTACTCCTGGGGCGCCTACGGGACACACCCTTATGTGCTGATGAACTATCAGGAAAGTCTGAACGACGTGTTCACGCTCGCCCACGAGATGGGGCATGCGCTGCACTCCTGGTATTCCGATGAAAATCAGCCCTATATTTACGCGGGCTACCGGATTTTTGTGGCGGAGGTGGCCTCGACCTGTAATGAGGCGCTACTGATCCGATATCTGATCGACCACGCGGAGGATTCAGACCGCAAGGCGTACCTCATCAACTATCTGCTGGAGCAGTTCCGCACGACGCTGTACCGGCAGACGATGTTCGCGGAGTTCGAGAAGATCACGCACGGGCTGGAGGAGCAGGGAGAGACGCTGACGGCTGACCGGCTCTGTGAGGTCTATTACGATCTGAACCTCCGGTATTTCGGGGAAGAGACGACGGTTGACCGCGAGATCGAGATGGAGTGGGCCAGGATCCCGCATTTCTACACGCCGTTCTATGTATATCAGTACGCGACCGGCTTTTCCGCGGCGATGGCGCTGTCTGCGCGCATCCTGCGGGAGGGAGAGCCTGCGGTGGAGGACTATAAGCGTTTCCTGAAGGGTGGCAGCTCGCAGTATCCGCTCGATCTGCTGCGCATGGCGGGGGTCGACATGGAGAAGAAGGAGCCGGTGAAGGAAGCGCTGGAAGTATTTGATTATTATCTGGACGAGATGGAGGCACTGACCGGACAATGACATTGTATGAGGCGATTTTTCGAAGGAAATCGATTCGAAAGTACAGACAGGATGAGATCGACAGTGGGATACTCGAAGAGATGGAACACTTCGGAGAGGATGCACTCGGCATCAGGCCGGATATCCCGGTGAAATGGAAGATTTACCGTGCGCAGGAGCGCCTGGTAAAGGGACGCTTTCTGGTGAAAGCCCCCTACTATATCGCAATTTATTCCGAGGCGCGGGAGGATTACCGCAGGAATGCAGGCTGCCTGATGGAGCAGCTCTCCCTCTGGATGCTGACAAAGGGGATCGGCAGCTGCTATCAGGGAAGCGCACGAATCCGTGGAGCCGGTGAGCCCGGAATGGAACCCGTTATGGTCATGGCTTTCGGCTATCCCGCGGAGCCGCTTGAGAGACGGCGCGAGGATTTTCGTCGCATCGAGATGAAAAAGATGGTGACCGTTCACGGGAAACTCGGACCGGTGCAGAAGAAGCTTCTGGAGGCCGCGCGGCTCGCGCCTTCGGCCATGAACCAACAGCCGTGGCGCTTTGTATCCGCGGATGACCGTATCCATCTCTTTGTCAAGAAGCCAGGTGGTTTTGGCCGCCACGTGCAGGAAAACTATAATCTCTTTGACGCCGGGATCGCATTTTCCCATATGCTGATCACCGCGGAGGAGCAGTGGTTTGACCTGAGCTATCAGAAGCTTGACCATATTCTGGAAAAGGATTTCCAGAACTATATCTATGTCGGCAGCCTGCTGATACAGGATGCCTGAGAGGAGGGAGGATTATGCCGGATGATCCGATATTGCTTCTGAGCTATGTGAATACCGAGCTTCGCGATTTTTACCCGGATCTTGGCAGCTTTTGCGAGGACAAAGGGGTGAGTGAACAGGAGTTGAGGGGGAAGCTCCGGGGCATCAGCTATGAGTACGACAAAAATTTAAATCGTTTTGTGTAAAAAACCTGTTGACAAAAGCGATTGATTCCGCTATTATATCTATTGTCGCTGATGCGGCGGTGTCAGTTTGCGACAGTAGTACAGTTGGTAGTACGCCACCTTGCCAAGGTGGAGGTCGCGGGTTCGAGCCCCGTCTGTCGCTCTTATCATTTTTCATTTTTAAGGAAAGTCCATTTTTTCGGACTTTCTTTTTTCCTTATATTAAGATTCAGAAGAGAGGATTGTGACGGCACGGCAGACGATTGGCCTGTGCATGGAATTCTGTGTCAGAAGATGAAGATGCAGCAGTTGCAATTTTGGTGGCCAGCAGTTATACTGATAGCGAACCTGACGTTTATGACAACAGATATTGGAAGGCTAAAGACGAATGGAGTACGGAAAACAGACAGAACGGGATGAGACTCTGGATGGCCTGCACGAGGAGTGTGGCATGTTTGGCATTTATGATTTTGACGGAGGAGACGTTGCTTCCTCCGTTTATTACGGTCTTCTGGCGCTTCAGCACCGGGGACAGGAGAGCTGTGGCATCGCAGTGGCTGACACGCATGGCCCGCGCAGGGTGGTGACGCAGAAGGGCATGGGTCTGGTGAATGAGGTGTTTACACCGGAGATGCTGGAAAACATGCACGGAGATATCGCTGTAGGGCATACACGTTATTCCACAGCGGGCAGCAGCACACGGGAGAACGCGCAGCCGCTTGTGCTGAACTACATTAAGGGCACGCTTGCGGTGGCGCACAATGGGAATCTGATCAACGCTCCGCAGCTTCGGCGGGAGCTGGAGTACAGCGGCGCGATTTTTCAGACAACGATCGACTCCGAGGTTATTGCCTATCACATTGCGCGGGAGCGCGTGAAGACGAAGACCGTGGAACAGGCAGTCGCCAATGCGATGGATAAGCTGAAAGGCTCTTATTCTCTGGTAATCATGTCCCCGAGAAAGCTGATCGGTGTGCGCGATCCTTATGGTTTTCGTCCGCTCTGCATTGGAAAACGCGACAATACGTATATTCTGGCGTCGGAGACGGCGGCGCTCCATACGATCGGCGCAGAGTTTGTCCGTGATGTGGAACCGGGTGAGATCGTCAGTATTTCACCGAAATACGGGATTGAGTCGGATCGGAGCCGATGCATCCCGAAGGAAAAGATGGCGCGCTGCATCTTTGAGTACATCTACTTTGCGCGGACGGACAGTCATATCGATGGGGTGAGCGTGTATGCATCCCGTATTCGTGCAGGGAAATACCTTGCAATCGACAGCCCGGTCGACGCCGACCTGGTCGTGGGTGTGCCGGAGTCCGGGAACTCAGCGGCTCTGGGTTATTCTTTGCAGTCGGGCATTCCTTACGGCACGGCTTTCGTGAAAAACAGTTATATAGGAAGAACTTTCATTAAACCAAAGCAGAGTAACCGTGAATCGAGTGTGCAGGTGAAGCTGAGCGCTCTTAGGGAGGCTGTCGCCGGGAAACGTGTGATCATGATTGACGATTCGATCGTGCGCGGCACGACGAGTGACCGGATCGTGCGGATGCTGCGGGATGCCGGGGCGCGGGAAGTCCATATGCGCGTGGCCGCGCTGCCTTTCCTGTATCCCTGTTATTTTGGAACGGACATTCCGGCGTGCGACCAGCTGATCGCTTATCATCGCTCGGTTGAGGAAATCCGGGCGATCATCGGGGCGGATTCTCTGGCATATCTTAGCCTGGATCGTCTGGGAGAGATGGTGGAAGGCCTCGCTTATTGTGCCGGCTGCTTTACCGGAAAGTACCCGATGGCTCCGCCGACGGAGGATATCAGAGGAGAATATGAGCGTTAGCATGAGCCATGCGAAAGGCGGCGAAGGACTGGCTTCGGCATGACCGCAGGTCATGTAAGAAGACAGGGATTTGACGGCTTTCATAGGGCGAAGCCCGGACAGCGACACGGAGCGAAGCGTAGTGGAGCTGAACACGGCTCAAAACACAAGACGAAGGAGAGGAATTATGAGCACAGACCGTTATGTAAGTCCGCTCTCCGAGCGCTATGCGAGCAAGGAGATGCAGTATATTTTTTCACAGGATATGAAATTCCGTACATGGCGCCGGCTTTGGATCGCGCTGGCAGAGACGGAGCAGGAGCTGGGGCTGCCGATCACGGATGAGCAGATCGCAGAGTTAAAAGCACATGCCGATGATATCAACTATGATGTTGCCCGCGCGCGTGAAAAAGAAGTGCGTCATGACGTCATGTCTCATGTTTATGCCTACGGCGTCCAGTGTCCGAAGGCAAAGGGCATCATCCATCTCGGCGCGACGTCCTGCTATGTGGGAGATAACACGGATATCATCGTCATGACCGAGGCGCTGAAGCTTGTGAAGAAAAAGCTTGTCAATGTGATCGCGGAGCTTGCGAAATTCGCGGATGCATACAAGGAGTTGCCGACGCTGGCTTTCACACATTTCCAGCCGGCGCAGCCGACGACCGTGGGCAAGCGCGCCTCGCTCTGGCTGCAGGAGTTCTGCATGGATCTCGAGGATGTGAACTATGTGCTTGGCTCGATGAAGCTGCTCGGCTCGAAGGGCACGACGGGTACGCAGGCGAGTTTTCTTGAGCTGTTTGAAGGCGATCAGGAGAAGATTGACCGCATCGACCCGATGATTGCCAGAAAGATGGGATTTGAAAAATGTGTGCCGGTTTCGGGGCAGACCTATTCGAGAAAAACGGACACGCGTGTGCTGAACGTGCTTGCGGGCATCGCAGCGAGCGCGCACAAGATGTCGAATGATATCCGCCTGCTGCAGCATCTGAAAGAGGTGGAGGAACCCTTCGAGAAGTCGCAGATCGGCTCTTCTGCGATGGCTTATAAGAGAAATCCGATGCGCAGTGAACGCATCGCCTCGCTCTCACGCTATGTGATGGTTGACGCATTGAATCCGGCGATCACCTCCGCGACGCAGTGGTTTGAGCGTACGCTCGACGATTCGGCAAACAAGCGCCTCTCAATTCCCGAAGGTTTCCTTGCAGTTGACGGGATTCTTGACCTGTGTCTGAATGTGGTCGATGGTCTGGTCGTCTATCCGAAGGTGATCGAGAAGCGGCTGCGCAGTGAGCTGCCCTTTATGGCGACTGAAAATATCATGATGGACGCGGTGAAGGCCGGCGGCGACCGCCAGGAGCTGCATGAGAAGATTCGCACGCTCTCGATGGAGGCAGGACGGAATGTCAAGGTGGAGGGAAAAGAGAATAACCTTCTCGAGCTGATTGCGGCAGATCCCTCTTTCAATCTGAGTCTCGAGGAGCTGGAGGCCTGTATGGAGCCGTCCCGCTATGTCGGACGTGCGCCGTTGCAGGTGGAGCACTTCCTGTGGGAGGTCGTGAATCCGATTCTGGAGGAAAATAAAGAACTGCTCGGCGTGAAGGCGGAAATAAACGTGTAATATGTAATAAAAGTCCCGGACGGCGGCTATGTGGACTGCATGCTTGCGTGCAAGGACACATAGACATCGGACGGGCTAGCCTACATGAGCAAGTAGCGCGATAGCGCGGATTGCGAATGGAGGCGGCGATTGCGGGAGCACGCAGTGCGGAGCAATCGACTTTTATTAAGCGGAACTACAGTGTACCATGGAGGACTCGCATGTACAGTTATCACTTCACGGAATGGCTGGCGCTGTTTTATTTTTATTGTGTCTTCGGCTGGTGCTTTGAGTCGACCTATGTGTCTCTCAAGGAGCATCGGCCTGTGAATCGCGGTTTCATGAAGGGACCCTGGCTGCCGCTCTATGGGAGCGGCGCGGTTCTGATCCTCTGGCTGACACTGCCATTTCAGGAGACCCCCACGCTGGTGTTCCTGGTCGGGGCGGCGGGTGCTACGGTGCTCGAGTATGTGACCGGCATCGTGATGCTGCGGCTTTTCAAGGTTCGCTACTGGGATTACAGCAATCAGCATTTCCAGTTTCAGGGGCACATCTGCCTGTCGTCCACAATTGTCTGGGGTTTCCTGAGCCTTCTGATGGTGTATGTGGTGCATGAGCCGGTGGCCGGCGTCGTGCTTGGGCTTCCGGAGGATGTATCTTCTGTGATCACCTTTGTAGTCACGGTTCTCATCGTGTACGACTTCCGCGGCGCGCTGAAGGAAGCGCTCGACCTGCGCGATCTGCTGATCCAGGCGGAGCAGCTCCGCGCGGAGGCAGAGCAGCGGTTGGAAGAGAAAAAGCGTGTTCTCGAGGCGGCGGCGACGTTTACCAGTGTGGCTGCCAAAGAGACGATTGCAGAAAAACGGGAGCAGGTCTCAGAGCTTTTGGAAAGGAGTACAGCTGATCTTCTGGAAAAGACGGAACAGCTGAGTGAACGGATAGAGAGCAGAACAGAGGATTTTTGGGAGAAGCGGGAGCTGGCGGAGTTGCGCGAACGCAGGGATCAGCTTATGGAGCGTCTTGCGAAGAGTACCGATCAGCTTCGCAGGCGGAATCCTTCGCTTCGTCCGGATCTGCCGGAGCTCAGCATGGAGGAGTTGCGGGAGCGGATTCGAAAGCTGAGAGAAAAATAGAAAGGTGACCTGAGGGAGGAAGAATATGATTAAAAAACTGATGGCGCACATCGGTGAATATAAAAAAGACTCATTGCTGGCGCCGTTTTATGTGACGATCGAGGTCATCCTGGAAGTGATGCTGCCGATCCTGATGTCCAGGGTGATCGACAACGGCGTGTCCATGGGAAATATGGGATATGTGGTGCGGACGGCAATTCTGATGCTGGTGGCGGCGATGTGCGCACTGGCGGCGGGGGTACTCTCCGGCAGACATGCCGCACGGGCGGCCATGGGATTTGGTCGGAACTTAAGAAAGGCGATGTACGACAATATTCAGGATTTTTCCTTTCAGAATATCGACCGTTACTCAACGGCCGGCCTCGTCACGCGTATGACGACGGACGTGACAAACGTGCAGAACGCATATCAGATGATCGTCCGCACGCTGGTGCGCTCACCGATCATGATGCTGTCGGCGCTTGCCATGTGCATTTACATCAATCCGAACCTGTCCGTAATCTATATCGTTGCGATCATTTTCCTGGTCAGCGTGCTGGCTTTTATCATGACGCACTCGTTCCCGATTTTTGACAAAATGTTCAAGGGCTACGACCGGCTGAACGCGAGCGTGCAGGAGAACCTGACCGCTATCCGCGTCGTGAAATCCTTCGTCCGCGAGGATTATGAAAATCAAAAATTCTGCGATGCGACGGGTAATCTGAAAAATCTCAGTATCAGTGCCGAAAAACTGGTCATCATGAATATGCCTGTCATGCAGTTTACCGTCTACACCTGCATTCTGCTGGTCTCCTGGGTCGGCGCGCGTCTGATCGTCGTGCACGGTTCCATGACGACCGGGCAGCTGATGAGTCTTTTCACCTACACGACGCAGATCCTGATGGGACTGATGATGATTTCTATGGTGTTCATCATGGTGACGATGGCGCAGGCCTCAGGCGAGCGGATCGTGGAAGTGCTCGATGAAAAGAGCGCTCTTACAAATCCGGTGAACCCGGTCTGTGAAGTGGAGGACGGCACGATTCAGTTCGAGCATGTGAACTTTTCCTACAGCGGCGATGCGGATAAGTGTGTCCTGCGCGATATCTGCCTCGATATTCGCGCGGGAGAGACGATCGGCGTGATCGGTGGAACCGGAAGCTCAAAGTCGACGCTTGTGCAGATGATTCCCCAGCTCTATGACGTTCTCTCCGGTTCGGTGAAGGTTGGCGGCAGGGATGTGCGGGAGTATGACATCGAGACGCTGCGCGACGCGGTGTCGATGGTGCTACAGAAAAACGTACTTT
This sequence comes from Lachnospiraceae bacterium, assembly GCA_021204285.1. Classification (GTDB taxonomy): domain Bacteria; phylum Bacillota; class Clostridia; order Lachnospirales; family Lachnospiraceae; genus Hominiventricola. The sequence continues at coordinate 8,432 of JAJPZP010000113.1, forward strand.
TTTCCGGTACGATTCTCGAGAACTTACGCTGGGGAGATAAGGATGCCAGTGAGGAGGACTGCAAAAGAGTCTGTCGTCTGGCGCAGGCGGATGAATTTATCGAGAAGATGCCGGATGGTTACAATACCTATATCGAACAGGGTGGCACGAACGTGTCCGGTGGGCAGAAACAGCGCCTGTGTATCGCGCGCGCCCTTCTGAAAAAGCCGAAAGTGCTGATTCTCGACGACTCGACGAGTGCGGTCGATACACATACGGACGCACTGATCCGCAAGGCTTTCGCGGAAGAAATTCCGGATACGACAAAGCTTATCATCACGCAGCGCATCTCTTCCGTGGAGGACGCGGATCGGATCATCGTGCTGGACCAGGGGTGTGTCGTCGGCTTTGGTACGCATGAGGAGCTGCTCGGGAGCAATGCGATTTATCAGGAGATCTACGAGCTCCAGAAGAAGGGAGGGGACGACGATGAGTGAGAGAACCTTCAAAGGTCCCGGACCGCGGATGAGCGGTACTTCGAAGAGCCGGACGCCGGGTAAGACGCTGAAACGACTGCTCAGCTATGTATGGAAGGATTATAAGCTGGCATTTCTGCTCGTGCTGATCTGCATCGCGATCGGTTCGCTGGCCGGCGTCATGGGAAACCTGTTCCTGAAGAGCCTGATCGACGACTATATCACGCCGCTCCTCGCGCAGTCAAATCCGGACTTCGCGCCGCTGATCCGGGCGTTGCTGACGATGGCCTGTATCTATTATGCGGGCGTGCTGGCGACGTACAGCTACAACCGGATCATGATCAACGTGACACAGGGCACTTTAAAGACCATCCGAGATGAGATGTTCACACATATGGAGCGCCTGCCGATCAGATATTTCGATACACACACGCACGGCGATGTGATGAGCTGTTATACAAATGACACCGATACGCTGCGTCAGATGATCAGCCAGAGTATTCCGCAGCTGATCAGTTCGGCGGTGACGGTTGTCAGTACCTTTGTTTCCATGCTCATCCTGAGCCTTCCGCTGACGGCTCTCATCGTGGTGATGATTTTCGTCATGCTGAATGTGGTGCGCACAGTCGGCGGAAAGAGCAGCGCGTACTTTATTAAACAGCAGAAGTCTCTGGGGCGCGTCAATGGCTACATCGAGGAGATGATGGAAGGCCAGAAGGTTGTCAAGGTTTTCTGCCATGAGGAGGAAGCGATCAAAAACTTTGACGTGCTGAATGATGATCTGTTTGACAGCGCAAAGAATGCGAACACCTTCGCGAACATTCTGATGCCGATCATGGGAAATCTGGGCTATATCAACTATGTGCTGACGCTGGCCCTCGGCTCGGTTCTAGCGATTACCGGGCTTGGCAGCATGACACTCGGCACCCTGGCTTCCTTCCTGCAGCTTACGAGAAGCTTTAATCAGCCGATCACGCAGATCTCTCAGCAGTTCAATTCGATTATCATGGCGCTGGCCGGCGCGGAGCGGATCTTTGAGCTGCTTGACGAGCCTGAGGAAGAGGATCATGGTTACGTCTCACTTGTAAATGTGAAGGAAGAGGCGGACGGTACGCTCACGGAGACGGCGGAGCGCACCGGCGTCTGGGCCTGGAAGCACCCGCATAAGGCGCTCGGGACCGTTACCTATGAGAAGCTCGAGGGCGACGTGGTGCTGGACGGCGTGGACTTCGGCTACACGGACGACAAGATCGTGCTGCATGATATAAAGATGTACGCGAGACCGGGTCAGAAGATCGCTTTCGTCGGCGCGACCGGTGCGGGCAAGACGACGATCACGAACCTGTTGAACCGTTTCTATGATATACAGGACGGAAAGATCCGTTACGACGGTATCAATATTAACAAGATCAAAAAGCCGGAACTGCGGCGCGCGCTCGGAATCGTGCTGCAGGATACGCATCTCTTTACCGGAACGATTGCGGATAACATCCGTTATGGTAAACTTGACGCGACGGATGAGGAGGTCGTGGCGGCGGCGAAGCTCGCAAACGCCGATTATTTCATTACGCGGCTTCCGGATGGTTACAATACCATGCTGAGCGGCGATGGCGCCAGCCTGTCCCAGGGAGAACGTCAGCTTCTGGCCATCGCGCGGGCGGCGGTCGCGGATCCGCCGGTGCTGATCCTGGACGAGGCGACGTCCAGCATCGATACGCGCACCGAGACGATTGTGCAGGACGGCATGGATCGGCTGATGAAAGGGCGTACCGTGTTTGTTATCGCGCACAGGCTCTCGACAATCAGGAATGCGGATGTTATTATGGTTCTGGACCAGGGCCGCATCATCGAGCGGGGCAATCACGAGTCCCTGATCGCGGAGCGCGGACGGTACTATCAGTTATATACGGGAGCATTTGAACTTTCATGAGAAATACGGTAATTTTTGATATGGATGGAACCCTGCTGGATACGCTGGAAGATATTTATCTGAGTGTGAATGCGGTGCTGGGTGAGGCTGGACTTCCGCTCCGGACGCTGGACGAGATACGGCAGTTTGTCGGCGTCGGTTCGCGCGCATTGATGCGCCGCTGCATAGAAGGCGGAGAGGCTCATCCCAAATTTGAAACATGTTATGCGGCATTTCAGAAATATTATCATACGCATTTGAATGATCACACGGTTCCTTACGAGGGAGTCGTGGGGCTTCTCGATGCTCTGCGGCAGGCCGGCTTTTTGCTGGCGATCGTCTCGAATAAGTCGGACAGTGCGGTGAAGGAACTGAACAGCGAGGTGTTCGGAGAACGGATCCCGGTCGCGATCGGTGCACAGGAAGGCGTGCATAAGAAACCGGCGCCGGACACGGTCTATGCGGCTATGCGTGAGCTGGGCGTGGAGAAGGACGTCTGTGTCTATGTTGGGGATTCGGAGACGGATCTCGAGACCGCGGCGAACGCGGGGATCCCCTGCGTCTGCGTCGCCTGGGGATTTCGGGGACGTGCGGCGCTTGAAGATCTCGGCGCGGAGCGGATCGCGGATACAGCCGGGGAGCTGCTGGACATTCTGAAGGAATACGCAGGTGACTGAAGATGGGGCGGATGAAGAATAACCTGCTTCTGATCCTGACGGCATTGATCTGGGGTTGTGCCTTTGTCGCGCAGAGTGTCGGCATGGACTATGTGGGTCCTTTTACCTTCAATACGGTACGCTATATCATCGGCGCGCTGGTTCTGCTCCCGGTAATCCATCTTGTGGATCACATGGAGGAAAAGAACGGGGAGACTGCGGGGCAGAAGCAGGCGCGGATCGGCGATAAAAAGACTCTGGTGAAAGGCGGCGTCTGCTGCGGCGTCGCGCTGGCGATTGCGAGCAGCCTGCAGCAGTGGGGGCTTCTGTTCACGACGGTCGGCAAGGCGGGCTTCATCACGGCGATGTATATCGTGCTCGTGCCGATTCTCAGCGTTTTCCTCGGGAAAAAGCTGCGGCCGCTGATCATACCCTGCGTTGCGCTGGCGGTCGCAGGACTTTATCTGCTGTGCATGACGGAGGGCTTCTATCTGAATATCGGCGATGTCTTTGTCATCGCCTGCGCCTTCGTCTTCTCGATTCATATCATGGTGATCGACCATTTCTCACCGCTCGTGGACGGCGTGAGGATGTCGGCGATCCAGTTTCTGACCGCCGCGATCGTCTGTGCGGTGCCGACGCTCATGTGGGAGATCGCGACACTCGATCAGGTGCCCGCGGCCTGGAAGCCGATTCTCTACGCGGGCGTCATGTCCTGCGGCGTCGCCTATACGCTGCAGATCGTCGCCCAGAAAAACGCCGATCCGACGGTCGCCTCGTTGCTGATGAGCCTCGAGTCCGTCTTCTCCGTGCTGGCGGGCTGGGTACTGCTGGGACAGGCGCTGAGTCTGCGGGAGCTGCTCGGCTGCGTGCTGATGTTTGCAGCGATCGTGCTGGCACAGCTGCCGGAGAAAAAGGTGGACTGACATGAAAAAGCCGCTGGAGCTCTATATCCATATTCCCTTCTGCGCAAGAAAATGCGACTACTGTGACTTCCTGTCCGCGCCGTCGGACGAGGAGACGAAGGAGCGCTATGTCTCGCAGCTGCTGGAAGAAATCCGGCAGAGCGCGCCGCTCGCGCAGGAGTACGAGGTGTCGACGGTTTTTATCGGCGGGGGTACGCCGAGTATCCTCCCGGCGGGAGAGATCGGACGGATACTGGAGCTTCTGCGGGAACAGTTTGACTGGCAGGGACAGCCTGAGATCACGATCGAGGCCAACCCGGGCACGCTCTGTGCAGAAAAGCTGGCCGCTTATCGCGACTTTGGTATCAATCGCATAAGCCTGGGGCTTCAGTCCGCGGACAATGAAGAGCTGCGAAGGCTGGGACGAATCCATACCTGGGAGCAGTTTCTCACGAGCTTTCAGCTCGCCCGGGAAGCCGGTTTTACCAATATCAATGTGGATCTCATGTCCGCGCTGCCCGGCCAGACGGCGGCGGACTGGCGGCGGACGCTTGAAAAGGTGCTGGCGCTGGAGCCGGAGCACATCTCCGCCTACAGCCTGATCATCGAGGAGGGCACGCCCTTCCATGAGCGCTATGCAGAGCATCCGGAGCTTTTGCCTGATGAGGACGAGGAGCGCCGGATGTATTACGATACGAAGGAAATTCTGGCGGCGTATGGATATGAACGCTATGAGATTTCTAATTACGCGAAGAAGGGCTATGCCTGCCGTCATAATCTCGGCTACTGGGAACGGACGGATTATAAGGGTTTCGGCCTCGGAGCGGCGTCCCTGCTGGGGGGCGTGCGCAGCGGCAATACGCGGGAGATGGAAGCGTATCTGCGCGGCGAATTTGCCGGGACGAGCGAGATCTTAAGTGAGAAGGACATTCGCGAGGAATATTTTTTCCTTGGCCTTCGCAGGATGGAGGGTGTGGACCCCGGACCGTATCGGGAACATTACGCTTCACTGTTCGCGAAGCTCGGGGAGCAGGGGCTCCTGGAGGAAAGCGGAAGATATGTCCGCCTGACTGACCGGGGGATCGACGTGAGCAACTATGTGTTCGCGCAGTTTCTGGAGTGAAAATAAAAGGTGAGGAGAAACCATGCAAAGTGAACGGACTTTTTTGGAGCAACAGAATATTTCGGAGGCGCTTTTGCGGAGGGTGGAGGAGTTCCGGGAGAGTTACCCGGTCTCGGATGCGGTGAAAAACCGCGTCTCGCGGCCTTCGATCCCTTTTTATGGGAAAGAGATTCTGGAGATGGCGATCACGGCGCTGCTGCAGGGCTCGAATCTGCTGCTCTCCGGGGCGAAGGCCACCGGAAAAAATATTCTGGCGGAGAATCTGGCCTATATTTTCGGACGCCCGACCTACAATATTTCCTTTAATGTCAACACGGACAGCAGCTCGCTCATCGGGACGGAAACCTTTCGCGACAACGAGGTGCAGCTGCGCAAGGGCAGCGGTTACCGCTGAGATGAGGAGGGTGGCTTCGGCATTTTCGATGAGATCAATATGG
>JAJPZP010000027.1 GCA_021204285.1 Lachnospiraceae bacterium
ATATAAAAGTCTCTATGTGCAGAGGTTCAAAACGCCTCCCTCATGACTTTTATTCCTTGCCCTGCTTACGCATCCTGTGTCTGCCGATCGATTCTGACGCGCGAACATTCCTTACACTCAGAACGGGAATCCGCCTCTTCTGCCCCTGCGGCCGAACATGCCGCCGCCCTTCATCAGGTTCGGCATCTGCTTCATCATCTTGCGGCTCTGCTCAAACTGCTTGATCAGGCGATTCACCTCGCTGATGTCAACGCCCGCGCCGCGCGCGATTCTGCGCTTTCTTGACGGATTCAGAAGATTCGGGTTCTGCCGCTCCTTCACCGTCATGGACAGGATGATCGCCTCAATGTGCGCCATCTGCTTCTCATCCATCGCATCCTCGATCTGTTTCCTCTGGCTTCCGCCCATACCCGGCAGCATGCTGAGCATCGAGCCGATGCCTCCCATCTTTTTCATCTGGTTCATGCTCTCGAGATAGTCCTCGAAGTCAAACTGATTTTTCTTCATCTTCTGCGAAAGCTTAAGCGCCTTGTCCTCGTCGATGTTCTCCTGCGCTTTCTCTATCATCGTCAGCACGTCGCCCATCCCGAGGATGCGGGAGGCCATGCGGTCCGGATAGAACTGCTCCAGGTCGGAGAGCTTCTCTCCCATACCGGCATAGAGAATCGGCTTTCCCGTCACCGCCTTGATCGAGAGCGCCGCGCCGCCGCGCGTATCGCCATCCAGCTTCGTCAGAATCACGCCGTCGATACCGACCTTATCAGAAAATGTCGTCGCCACATTGACCGCGTCCTGACCGGTCATGGCGTCCACGACGAGAACACTCCAGGTCACATCCACCTTCTCGCGAATCTCGACCAGTTCCGCCATCATTTCCTCATCAATGTGCAGGCGACCCGCCGTATCAAGGATGACAACGCTCATGCCCTGCTTTCTGGCATGCTCGATCGAGGCCTTCGCGATGTCCGCCGGGCGCTGCTTATCCCCCATGGAGAAGACCTCCACGCCCTGCTTCTCGCCGTTCACCTGCAACTGCCTGATCGCAGCCGGACGGTAAACGTCGCAGGCGACGAGCAGGCATTTGCGGCCCTTAATCTTGAACTTGCCCGCGAGCTTCGCGGCGGTCGTCGTCTTACCTGCGCCCTGCAGGCCGGTCATCATGATAACGGTAATCTCATTGGACGGCAGAAGCTTCAGCTCCGTCGTCTCGCTGCCCATGAGACGGATCATCTCTTCGTTGACGATCTTGATCACGGTCTGTCCCGGCGTGAGGCTCTCCAGGACCTCCTCGCCGATCGCGCGCTCCTCGACGGCCTTGATGAACTGCTTCACAACCTTGAAGCTCACGTCCGCCTCCAGCAGGGCCAGTTTCACCTCTTTGAGCGCCGCCTTGACATCGGCCTCGGTGAGTCGACCCTTACCCCGGAGGTTCTTGAACACATTCTGTAATTTATCTGATAAACTGTCAAATGCCATCTACAGCTCCTCCAGAATCCCGGCGGCCAGCCGCCCGATCTTTTCCATCTCAGAATCGCTTTCATGCGCTGATGCAATCCGGCGAATCTCTCCAACCTGATTTTTTATCTTTACAAATTTCTCCACCAGATGCAGCTTTTCCTCATATTCTGTGAGTGTCCTGCCGCAGCGGCGAACCATATCGTGCACGCCCTGGCGGCTGATTCCGAGTTCTTCGGCGACCTCACTCAACGAGTAGTCATTCAGCACGACTTCCTCGTATACCCTTTTTTGTCGCTCTGTCAGCAGCTCCCCATAGAAATCATATAAAAGCGTCTGTCTCAGAATTTCCTCCACCCTTGATCACCCTCAGGTATCTTACACGAAAAAAAGAGGGGTGTCAAGGAAAATTTCTTGACACCCCTCCTGAATTTTCAACAGTTACTCCCCCACATACATATAATACAGCTCATCATCCCCGACTGCTTCCCGGATCTCCTCGTAAAGGTCCGCCGAAGCCGCCCGCATCTCTTCGACCAGTTCATCGGAGACCTCGACGATCGTCGTCCCGGCCTCCTCGCAGATCGCGATGCGGTCGTCCACACGCTCCTGGGCCTGCTCACGCGCATAGGCGCAGGCGGTCGTCGCAGCCTCGCGGATGATCTCCTGTTGCTCCTCCGAGAGGCTCTCCATGAAGTCCTCGCTCACGATCAGGCTTAAGAGATGCGGCAGGTGATTCGTCTGGATCACATAATCCTGCTGCTCATAGAATTTATTTGAGACAATGACCTCGTAGGGATTCTCCTGCGCGTCAATCGTGTTCTGCTGCAGGCCGATGTACACCTCCGAGAAGGACATTGGTGTCGGGTTTGCGCCGATCGCTTTCCAGAATGCCATGTGATAGGAGTTCTCCATCGTGCGGATCTTGATGCCGGAGAAGTCCTCCAGGCTCTCAACCGCCACATTGGAACTCATGACGCGGAAATTCTGATCGCTCATGCCGAGCAGCTCGAGGCCTTTCTCCGCATAAATTTCATTGATCTTCTCCATGAATGCCTCGTTGTCCAGCACCTCATGCAGCTCCTCGATATCGCTGAATACACAGGGCAGGTCAAAGAGACACAGGCGCGGCAGGTAGCTGACCTGCGGCGCGGTATTCTGCACGACAAAAGGAATATCGCCGGTCATGCAGCACTCGATCAGCTCGGTATCACCGCCGAGCGAACTGTTCGCGTAGACCTCAATGCGCATCGCGCCATCTGAAAGCCGCTCCACTTCCCCGGCAAATTTCTCCGCATAGATCTGTGTGACCGTGTCCTCCGGGCTTGCCGTTCCCAGCACCCAGGCGTAGGTCTGGCTGCTCTCATGGCAGCCTGTAAGCGAAAGCGCCGCAGCCATCACAAATACCAGCATCAGGCAGACAGAAATTCTTTTTTTCATCTTCGTCACCTCCTATACAAGCAGCAGGCTGATCTGCGGAATGTAGGTGACCAGCAGCAGTGCGATAAAGAACAGTACGATCATCGGCATCGCCTTGCGGGCGATCTCCATGACCGGCACCTTCGAGAGCGAGCTTGCCACGAAGAGATTGACGCCGATCGGCGGCGTGACAAAACCGATCGCCAGATTGACGACCATGATGATGCCGAAGTGTACCGGATCCACGCCGTAGGTCTCCACGATCGGCAGCAGGATCGGCGCGAGAATCAGAATGGCCGGACTCGTATCCATGACCATACCGACGACGAGCAACAGAAGATTGATCACGAGCAGCAACACGATCTTATTCGTAAAGGAGCTCGTCATCCAGGCGGAAACAGTCTGCGGCACATGCATCAGCGTCAGAATGCGCGAGAACGCGACCGACGCCGCCAGGATAAAGAGGATCGGGCAGAAGGTCCGCACCGCATCGCGGAAAATGCCCCAGAGATCCCTGATCTTCAGTGTCCGGTACACAAAGAGGCTGATGATCAGCGCATAGAACACTGAAATGACCGCCGCCTCCGTCGGGCTTGTCACGCCGGTGTAGATGCAGCCCAGGATGATCACCGGCGTCAGCAGCGCAAACAGGCTTTCAAAAAATACTTTCCGGAAACCGCGCCCGTGCAGTTCCTCCACGATCACGTCGATCTTCTCCCTGTCTTCGCCGTTTTTCTTACAGTAATAAAACGCATAGCCCATCAGAATCACGCCGATCAGAATACCGGGAATAATGCCCGCAAGGAACATATCGCTCACGGAAGTCCCCGTCGCCTGTGCATAGAGAATGAAGGGAATACTCGGCGGAATGATGACGCCCAGGCCTCCTGCCGTTGCGACGAGCGCGACGCTGAATTTCTTATCGTAACCCATCTCGAGCATCAGCGGAATCGTCATGGAGCCAACCGCCGCCACCGTCGCCGGGGCCGAGCCGGAGATCGCGCCGAAGAACAGGCAGGTGATCACGACCGCACAGGGAATACCCGCGGTGCGCCGGCCAATAAAATAAGTAAAAACCTCAAACAGTTTCTTCGAGACGCCGCCTTTCGACATAATGACGCCGGAGAGGACAAACATCGGAATCGCGAGCAGCGGGTAAGAATTCACGCCGCCGAGCATCGCGCGCAGCACATAGACGCCGCTGACGGTAAAGGATTCCGAGAAAAGGCTGGGCATCATGCTCGTGATCGCAACCGTCAGGCCGACCGGCACCGCCAGCACCAGAAGTACCACAAATAAAATCATGATCAATGCTGTCATGACCAGAACCCCCTCATCGTCTTTGCCTCACGGATCCAGGCCTGCGCAACACGGATTGTTAGCAGGATAAAGCCGACAAGCGGCGCGGACTGGATATAGTACATCGGAATCTTCAGAGCCGCACTCGTCGAGCCGAACTCCACCGCCTGCCGCACATAGGTGTAGCAGTACGGCAGCATGATGATGCAGAAAACGAGCACCAGCGTGTGCCGGAACAGGCGAAGCACCGTCTTTCCCGGGTCGGAAAGGCTGTTAATCACCTGCTCGATCTTGATCGAAATTCTCTTTTTCACACAATAGCTGATACTGATAAAAGTCGCCCACACGAAAAGATACTGTGTCAGCTCCTCCGACCAGCTTAAGGACTGGTTCAGCACATAGCGTGCAAACACCTGAATTCCCATGATAATCACCATACAGATCAGCAACAGGATCAGGAGCGTCTCCTCCAGATTGTCGTCCAGCCATCTCAGTAGTTTCATTCCCTCTTTCTCCCTCTTTTAAATTTTTAAAAATTCTTTCATATGCGCGATCGGCATATCCTGTCCGGTCCACAGGCGAAAAGCTTCCACCCCCTGGAACAGCATCATCGGGAAGCCGTTCATCGTATCGCAGCCCGCTTCCCGTGCCATTTTGAGGAACAGCGTCTGCGGCGGCGCATAGATCACATCCGTCACGAGCATGCCCGGTTTGAAATAACTCCCATCCGGGATATAGGTCCACTCCTTCTGCGGCGTCATCCCCACCTCAGTCGCGTTAGCAAGGAGATCACTGTCCCAGATCTCCCGCTTCAACGCGTCGAGATCCTCCAGGCCGTAGAGCTTCGTCTGGCAGCCGAGCCGCTCGTTCAGAAGTGCGGTTGTCTCCCGCACCCGCGGCCAGTATTTGTCATGGATATTGAAAATCGACATTTCCCGTACGCCCGCGAGCGCCGCCTGCACCTGGATCGCCTTCGCCGCGCCGCCGGCTCCCACGATCGTCATCTTCTTTCCCTTAATATCGAAGCCGTGGTCCTGAAGGCCGCGTATGTAGCCGATTCCGTCGGTAATATGCCCGGTCAGCACGCCGTCGTCATTGATGATCGTATTGACCGCCCCACAGAGCTCGGCCTCCGGCGTCAAGCGGTCAAGATACTGCATGACCGCGATTTTATTTGGCATGGAAATATTGCCGCCGCGCACCTTCAGCGCGCGCATCGACTCAATCGCCTGTGGCAGATTGTCCTGATCCACCTCAAAACAGAGATAGGCGTAGTCCAGTCCGAGATAGCTCAATGCCTCGTTATGCATGGCCGGTGAGCTCGAGTGCCGGATCGGATACGCCATCAATGTCAATAGCTCCGTATGCCCTGTAATTCTGTCCATTTTACTTTTCCCTTGTGTAAATTTTTACTTTTTTGAAAGATCGCCCGGACCAAAGCCGTGCGGAAACAGTTCTCCCAGGGTGCACACTTCATAGTGTTGCCTGTCCGTTGCGAGAATGACCTGAAATTCTTCCGGATCACAGAATTCCGCCATGACCTGGCGACAGACGCTGCAGGGCGTCACATAGTCTTTCGGCATGCCATCCGGTCCTCCGACAATCGCGATCGCAGTAAACGCCTGCTCGCCTTCGCTGACCCCTTTAAAGAACGCTGTGCGCTCCGCGCAGTTCGACGGCGCATAGGCCGCATTTTCAATATTGCAGCCGGTATAAATCATACCGCTCTTTCCAAGCAGCGCCGCCCCGACCTGAAAATGGGAATAAGGCGCATAGGCACGCTCCATCATAAGCAGCGCGGTCGCAATCAACTCTCTGATTTCCTCTTCCTGCAACTGTTTCAAATCACTTCACTCCCTGCTTTACGATCTTTACAACACGGCTCGTACCCAGTCTGTCCGCTCCCAGCCGGAGAAACTCCTCCGCGTCCGCAAGGGAGGCGATGCCGCCCGCCGCCTTGATCTTCACATCCGGACCGACGTTCTCCCCGAACAGCCGGACATCGTCAAAAGTCGCCCCGCCGGTTAAGAAGCCGGTTGAAGTCTTGATATAATCTGCTCCCGCGCGTGTCACCACATGACACAGTTCGACCTTCTCCCCGTCCGTCAGAAGACAGGTCTCGATGATCACCTTCAGAATCTTCTCTCCTGCTACAGCCTTCAGCGCACGGATCTCCTGCTCCACGAGATCAAATTTTCCATCCTTCACCCAGCCGATATTGACGACCATGTCGATCTCATCCGCACCGTTCGCAAGCGCATCCTTCGCCTCGAATTCCTTGGCCGCCGTTGTCATGTAGCCGTTCGGAAAACCGATGACCGTACAGACCGCCATCCGCTCACCCACATAGTCCTTCGCCTGCCGCACATAGCTGGGCGGAATACAGACCGAGGCCGTGCCGTAATGCATCGCGTCGTCGCAGATCTGACGAATCTCCTCCCATGTCGCGCCCTGCGTGAGCAGTGTATGATCCACATGTTTTAGAATTTCTTTCACTTCCATTTTTCTATTCTCCTATCATCTATCAAAGCAGATGGTACCACGGGTTCCAAAGTCATGAATACGAATGCGAGCATTCGATTCATGCCCTTTGAACCCTGGTATCATCATATCCCCAAAAACAGCTGTGCGAACTGGAAATAGATCAGCAGCGACAGCGCGTCGACAATCGTCGTGATAAACGGACTCGCCATAACCGCCGGATCGAAACCGAGCTTCTGCGCAATCAACGGCAGCGTACAACCTGTAATCTTCGCCACGAACACCGTCGCCACCAGCGTGCAGCAGATCGCCGCCGCCACCAGCACACTCAGGCGGTCAAACACCATCAGCTTCGCAAAGTTGACGCAGGCCAGCGTCAGGCCGCAGAGCACAGCCACGCGGATTTCCTTCCAGATCACGCGCGGCAGATCTGACGGCTCCAGTTCCTTCAGGGACAACGCGCGGATCACGCTCACGGAAGCCTGGCTTCCGGAATTACCGCCGGTATCCATCAGCATCGGAATGTAGGCCGTCAGCACCACATAGGCGGATAGCGCGTCCTCAAAACTCGTAATGATAAACCCTGTCACCGTCGCGGAAATCATCAGGAGCAGCAGCCAGGGAACGCGGTTCTTGTAAAGGTCAATCACCGGCGTCTTGATATAGGGCTGGTCGGAAGGGCGCATAGCGGCCATGATCTCCATGTCCTCCGTGGCCTCTTTCTTCATGACTTCCAGCACATCATCGACCGTGATAATACCGACGAGGTGATTCTCACCGTCCACGACGGGCAGCGCCATCAGATTATACTTATCAAAAATGCGCGTCGCTTCCTCCTGATCCTCACGGGCCTCAATCGAGATCACATTCTGTTCCATAATGTCCTCGATGCGCGCATTACCGTCCGACACAATAATCGTACGGATGGACACCGTGCCGATCAGACGTCCCATGCTATCCGTGATATAGCAGTCGTTGATCGTCTCTTTGTCGAGGCCATTGCGGCGAATGCTCACGATCGACTCATCCACCGTCATGAAGGGGCGCAGGCGCACGTACTCCGGCGTCATGATACTGCCGGCTGTGTCCTCCTGATACTTCAGGAGTTCATTGATCATCCGTCGCATGTCCGGGTCAGCCTGACGCAGGATACGCTTCACGACATTCGCCGGCATATCATCGACCAGGTCGGCCGCATCATCGGCACAGAGCTCGTTTACCACTTCTTTCAGCTCCGTATCCGTCAGCGCTTCGATCAGCATCTGCTGCCGATCCAGGCTCATCTCAGAAAAAGTCTCCGCCGCCTGATCCTGCGACAGAAGCCGGAACAGGATCGGCAGGGTGTGTGTTGGTATTTCGTCGAGTATTTCCGCGACGTCGGAAGGGTTCATTGTGTGCAGAATGTCTTTGACGGAATTGTATTTTTTGTTCTCTGCCAGCGCGACCAGCGCGCTGTTTAGCACAAGCGGATCGTTCATTGGAATCACTCCCCCTCTCTTTTTCTGTCATTCTCAATGGCTCAGCACTTCATAACCATCCTCCAACACGGCGACTGTCACTTCCCACTGCGCTGAGGGCATTCCGTCGGCGGTGTAGACCGTCCAGCCGTTCTTTTCATCTACGTAATAATCCGATGTCCCCATGTTGATCATCGGTTCGATCGTGAAGACCATGCCGGGAGCCATGATCTCCCCACTGCCTTTCGGGGAAACGTAGCTCACAAAAGGATCCTCATGGAACTGCAGGCCGACGCCATGGCCGCCGATATTCTTAACGACTGAGTAGCCCTGCCCCAATGCATACATGTGTATCGCGTGCCCCATATCGCCGATCGGCTTCCAGGGCTTCACCTCCATGAGACACACCTGCACAGCCTCCCGCGTGACCTGCACAAGTCGTATCTTGTCCGCACTCACTTCCCCGATGCCGAACATCCGGGACGCGTCGGAAAAATATCCCTTATAAATGGTGGAGACATCGACATTGATAATGTCGCCCTCCTTTAAAAACTCTCTCTCACTCGGTATGCCATGGCATATGACATTGTTGCGTGAGGTACAGACACTCCTGGGAAATCCCTCATAATTGAGCGGAGCCGCAATCCCGCCCAGCCGCTTCGTCTCCTCGCTCACCCAGCGGTCAATCTCGGCGGTGGAAATCCCGGCACAGATATGCTCCTGCACATAGTCCAGTACGGCTGTATTCACTTTCCCGCTCTCGCGGATTCCATCAAGCTGCGCACGGCTCTTGACCGGCACGCCGCCGATGCGTCGGTATCTTTTTCTGCTTTTCATATGCAAAGCTTCCTCCACCAAAATTGCAAAATTGGTTCACGCATTGCTCCACTGACATGCAAGCATGTCATGGAGTCGGACTTTTGACACTTGAACCAATATACTGCTTCAGAAATTCATACATCTCCTGCTCCGTCGGCGGACAGCCCTTCAGACTGTGACAGAACTTCGACGTGCAGTTTCCGATGCCGAGCTCTCCGCTCTTCCCTCGCCATCCCTGCCCGATGCAGATCTTCTCCGGAAAATTCTTCAGAAGTCCGTCCCGTTCCAGCATATCCAGTGCCGGAAGCAGGTAACCATAGCAGGCGCTGCAGGACTCCACTTCCTCCGCCAGATCCGAAAGCCGCATAATCCGTTCACGATCCGGCAGGATTGCCTCGTGCAGCGGAGCATCCAACTCGTGGATTGCCGCCTTCCGCACGTCTGCGCATCCGACACCAAGCTTCTCAGCCAGAGTGATATAAGGCACGTCATCCGGACGATAGTCCATCAGTCCGCAGACATAGGCATCGAGCAGCACCGGATCCGCCGCCGCCATCAGACGATCCATCTGCGTCGGATTCCCGCCTTCTTCAAAAGTCAGATCGCCGCAAATACCGTCCACAAGGACGAAATCCTGGTGAATCGCTTTATTCAGATGGGCAATCGGACGATGCAGTCCCTCTGCGTGAAAACGGCGCTTCTCCTTATTCGGGATCAGGCCCTTCATATTCTTCAATGCACAGGTAATGCGTGTCTGGCAATGCCCCTTCATGACCGGTACATTGATCAGGAAATCGATATCCTGCACACATTTGCAGATCTGAATCTCCATCCCCGCGGCGTCCACCGCCACACCCGGCTCTTTCTGACAGTCGACCAGCTCCACTCCATAATCGGAAGCCAGCTTCCGGTAACCGCACACACGGAAGGCCTCCTGCGTGCGGTCGCCAACCCAGGAACCCTCCATAACCTTAATCTTCTCATAACCGCGATCCTGCAGGTATTCGATCAGACCCGCAACGACTTCCGGGTGAGTTGTACCGCCAACATCCGCAGGCGCCGCGGACACCAGATTCGGCTTGATGGCGATCCGTTTCTTCCGCTCACCGATCATCCCGGCCAGATCAGCCTCCTCAAGAAGCTGCTTCGTCAGCTCCTTATACTCTGTCCCATATATTACCAGAATTTCATTTTTCTTCATCTCGTCCAGATCTCCCGCTTTTTATCATAACAGAATTAAACGCAAAATAAAATACCCTGCTCTGACAAAAAATTGCCGGAACAGGATATCTGTTTTTCCCTGCTACCAGAACCAATATTTTTTCTTTATCACAATATAAGCGACAACTCCTGTGATAACAGCAGCTGTTCCTGTAATCAGAATAATAAGAATACTCTTATCCCTGTCCGCAAGTTTCTTATTCACAATACGGTACTGACCAGGCGTTGTGATTGTGATTTCTTCGAGACTGGCAGCGCTGATCAGTTCATATTTATCTTTCGATACATTGTAAAGATACAGATATTTTCCTTCTGCATGATCCAGATACAAAGTGACAGGCCCACACATATTTTCGCCATCATTCATACAAAAGGCAATCTCATCACTTTCCTCGAGTTCAATATCCGTCTTCATTTCGTTTTTATAATTTTCTATCTGCTCACCTTCTATCGTAAAAGTATATCCATCACCAATTACCGTGAGTATTTTTTTATTTTCATAGAAAAATTTCAGCATCTCTTCATCTATCACAGAAAGCTGTTGTGCATAGACGGTGATCTCATAAGACTCTGAATTCATGATTTCAGAAATCAGTTCCAGATTGTCTTCTGATTCATCATAAAAATCATTGACAATCACAGAGACAGGAACCATCAGATCGCCATTTGAGACAATGATCGTTGTACTGCCGACTGCCTTTGCCGTCACAAGTCCTCCGGACGAGACGGTTGCTACAGACGTATCTGACGATTTGTAGGTAAGTGCCTGCTCCGCTTCTGCGGGCAGTACAGAAGGCTTCAGCTGATAACTTCCCCCCTGCTTTAATATAAGATAATTGCTTTCCAGCACTATCTTTGTGGTAGAAACAATTACGGAAAGCGGGATCTCTGTGGTAACACCATCTGCAGAAGCATAAATAATTACGCTTCCCTTACTGATTCCCTTGACCTCCCCGGACGAATTGACCGTCGCTATGGCAGTATCAGATGAGGTAAAAGTTACGGTTGAATTTGTCGCGTTGGAAGGCAGAACCGTCGCACTGAGCGTCAGCGTTGACCCGACCTTTACTTCCGTCTCATGATCTGCTATTTCAATCGCAGTCACCGCCACTGTCTCTTCTTCCTCTTCATCCTCTTCTTCATCGCTGTCATCATCCGTCACTGTCTGCTCAACTTCCTCATTTTCAGTTTCATTATCTGTCTTATAAACATCGGTATCTTTTGTTTCGCCACTTCCGAAAGATTCCCTCTCACCCTCCGTATTCTCTCCGTTCCCTCCGGAATCGTCTTCTTCGCCGGAAGCATCCTCCCCGTCCTGCGTCTCTCCGCTTTCTTCCGATTCTGTATCTTTATCATCCGTATTGTTTTCATTTTCGCCGGAACTGTCTGTCTGCTCATCTGATAGCGTTACACCCGGACTCACATCTGTGGCCCGTACACAAATATTGCCTGACGAAAATCCAAGTGCCAGGATACATAGCCCGCTAAGAACAATACCGCCCGTTTTTCTTTTCGTTTTTTTCATCTGTTCTTATTCTCTTTCACAGTTTCTGATTTATCTGGTCTTAAATCCAAGCTTCTCCAGTACATAGTTGAAATAACTGATTTTGTCGTACTGTACCCTTGCAACCGCTGTCATTCCATTTGTGACGCTCACTTTATCTCCGGACCTGCTTACAAGATAGTTACTGTCCATGCTGATCAGCACCCGAAACACCTGGCTGGCACTCTCGTCGTCGCTCTCCTGCGTGGTCACATTACTGTCGATCTGTTTCACTTTTCCTGATATCGTTCCGTACACATTCTGCGCCAATCCATCTATCACAATCTGTACGCTGTCCCCCTCATGCATACGCGCCATATCAGAGGTCGAAACATACGCTTCGATCACCGCTTCCGAATTTTGTGGTGTAATTGTCGCAACCGTCGTCGTAGTCTGCAGGACCATTCCGCTTTTATAATTACCGAGGAGATGAAGTACCCCGGAAGCTGTGGCTCTGACCACATATTCATCCTGCCCCGACTCAAGCGCCGAAACCTGCGCGTCAATCGAATCAATCTGTGCCTCCGCCTCAACAATCGAGTTCTCCGCTGTCTGAATGGCAGTATAATAAATCTCCGAAATTTTACCCTGGTTCTTCAGGATTTCCGCCTCAATCTGCTCGTCTGTGTAGCCGTATGAGGCATAGGTGCTGGTGTCCAGGTCGTACTGTGCCACCTGCGCTTTATACGCCTCATAGGTGCTGTAGTAGAGTTCGTCATCCGGATCGGAAGCGTCAAACTCATTCGTATCATTTTTAATTGATTCTACCAGACGCTCCAGCTGCGCGATCTGTGTTTCATAGCTTTCCCGACTCAACTCCAGCTGTTCGATCTGAACATCATAATCCGTCGTCTTTACCGTAAAAAGCAGATCTCCTTCCTCGACCAGCATGTCCTCTGTCATATTACATGCATCAATTTCCCCGGTATAGGAACACATAACATAATTGCTGTCCTCATTTGTCACTGTCCCCGCCGCCTGTATCATGTACATTTTAGGTGTATAGATACTCCAGAGGACAGCGACAGTCATAAATACTGTAACGATGATAATTAGAATATATCCAAACATCGGGGGTTCTTTATCAAAAAGGAGTCTCGAGTCCTTCAACTATTCCAGACTTTTTACCCGATTATTCATGCTGGATCCGACCTTTCTCCAGTCTTGGTACAAAAACATCCGTCACAACCGTTTCTTTTTCTTCATCCCGGTCGACATAGATCATATAACACTCATTGCCCAATTCAATTCCACTTTCAAAAGCTTCCAGATCAATCTTGTCATGTGCATATTTCATGTGCTCTTCCGGCCCGATATAACGGCAATACAGACAATCAACAACGCGAAGAAGCGGTCTGAAAGAAAATGGCTTTTCCACAGAATGAATCCCCTTATTACACTGAAGCATAAAAGATATCTCCATGTCTGCTTCTCCATTCTTATTGGTGAAGGTTCGTGTATACTGGATCAATGGTCCCACCTGTACTGCACCTTTCACTTTTATAAATGTCTTCATCTTTTCAATCAGAATTTCAAAATTTACCTCATCCTCGCTATCCAGATCCGCCTTTCCTATGAGTACATTTTGCAGCCGAATCGTTCTTTTCTCATAAAATTGCAACTTTGACACACTTCTTCTCCTTTTCAACCAATATATCCTTCATCTGTCCACTTTGGCAGATGGCGGAATAAAACTGTTAAAAACCCTGCAACTGCCAGAAAATCTATCACTCCAAAGCAAAACTTCAGCAGTGTGATTTGGGAATTGAACATCTTCATTCCAAACTGATAAATTACCATCAATTCTGTAAACATTAATCCATACAGTACAAGAAGCATAGCAATTTCTTTTTTAAATGCATATGTCTTTCCTATAATTTCATGTGTTTACGAAAACAACTGAACAAACATCAAAAATA
>JAJPZP010000006.1:0-266 GCA_021204285.1 Lachnospiraceae bacterium
CAAAATATTTACGTGAATTAATACTTCTGGCCACTGCTCTGTTGCTCCTGCTGTTTTGTCTGTTTGCCCGGAACAAAGTAGCCGAAACCGTAGAGAAGGAAGGCTTATTCAGGGAAGGCTATACCGATCCCTATATCGATGATATTCTGCAGAATCGCAGCTTTTCCAATCTGATTGTCTCTATCCAGGCAGATGACAGCATCCTTTATGACGAGACAGATGGTCTCCTTTCCGGCAGTTATCCGGCTTTTGGAATGGAGGGCGAG
>JAJPZP010000006.1:276-9886 GCA_021204285.1 Lachnospiraceae bacterium
CACGAAATACGCATCTTTGTCTATGATGAAAACGGCAGAGCTCTGATCGTTCAGGATGTGGGTGTCCGTGTCAGTGGCGCAGATGCCCGGAAGGCCGCGCGCAAATCCTATCGGATCATCGCCCGCGATGAATATGACAAACAGGCTCCCACCTTCACATATGACCTGTGGGGCGGTCGCACTACCATTGATGGCAGCAATCAGCCGATCAAAGAATACAGCTCTTTCATCCTCCATGCCGTGCGTCTCGATGCAGATGCTACTGGTATTCACAACAGCGTGGGCTATTCCCTGGCTGAAAAGGCCGGTATCATAGATTCTTCACCCACCACCCCGGCCGCACTTTATATAAACGGCAACTATCAGGGTGCTTATTTCATTCTTCCTTCCAAAACGGACAACGCACTGGCTGAACTCTATAATATAGAAGATAAAAATGATATTGAAATTGCCTCTATCTTCGATGAGGAAAAAACCGGAACGCAGGCGCACCCGGAAGTCGTGGCGGAATACCTGGAACTGGTAGGATATATTCTGTCCTCCGACCTGAGTGATCCGGAGGTACAGGCGACTGTGGAAAGTCAGCTCGACGTGGAACAATTCCTGCAGTATTATGCAGTAAATCTTCTGCTCGCAAACGGCGACTGGATAGACAACAATCTGCGTGTGTGGCGCTGCCAGGACAATGGCCTTCCCTATCAGGATGGAAAATGGCGTGCATATCTGTTTGATCTCGACTGGATCGGTACTTTTCCGGAGATGATCGAGTACAACTTCTGGCAGGTCACTCAGGACACCTCCAACTACAATATCCTGCCAAAACTGCTCGAGAATCCAGACTGGCGCAGCCGCTTCATCGAAATTATTTATGAGATGGAGGAGACTGCATTCAACGAGGAGACGATCGAAGCCATCTTCGCAACGGAGACTGCGCGCATGGCGGATGAAATTGCCTACGACTATCAGTCTTACGCCTTCGGGACCTACATGACCTATTCCGTAACAAGTGAAGCGGTTCCGGAGGAGGAATGGCTGACGCTGGACGACTGGGAAGACAAAGTAGAAAATCTGAAATCACGTCTCATCAGATCCTCCTCTATTATCAATCAGTGTATTGAAACAGCCTGGCCGGAGGGATGATCACAGCAGTCCCATGCGTTCCATCTCATGAAGCACGCCGTCATCCCATACGGACTCGCACACGCGATCTGCAATCGCTTTAATCTCCTCATCCGCGTTCCCCATGGCGACGCCAATACCCGCCCGCTCGATCATCTGATAATCATTCAGGCTGTCGCCGAACGCAATCGTATCCGACACATCCGCTCCAAACAATTCTGCGGCCTTCACAATGCCCGTCCCCTTATCCGAGTCATGAGAAATCAATTCCCCGTTAAACATTCCGGAACCGGGATAAATATGATAGGTCGCTACATAAAACTGATCGCTGAGTTCCCGCCGGATCTGGTCAAGCGCCTCCTGCGTATGCACCAGAAAAGAAACCTTCGGAATCTCATCAACCTGCGGGTTCCACTCGCTGAGCGGCCAGGTATTTTTTCGCTCCTTCAGGAACTGCATCCAATGTGCCAGCTCCGGATTCACATCCGGCATCGGTGCGTCCTCCCAGAGATATGTACTTCCATCTCCGGCGACGAAAATGCGATCCAGTCCCTCCAGCATAAAAATTCCACCCGGGATTTGGTCCAGTACCCTGATGATACGTCGCACAAGCACCGGATCGAGAGCATAGCGATAGACGCTCTTTCCCTCAATGCGGATATCACTGCCCGCACTCGCGACGATGCCGTCCCATTCCAGTGCCGTCACCTCTTCCGGAAGGCTGTTCCAGGTTCTTCCGGTCGAGATAAACACCTTGTGCCCATTTGCCCGCACACGGCGGAAGCCCTCCGCCAGCGCTGGGCTGACACCCCGGTCCATCATATAAATTGTCCCGTCAATATCGACAAAAATCAGCTTTTTCTTATTGCACATGTGATGTCACCCCATAGTAGAAAGTAAAGAAAATCTTCGTCACCGCCCAGCAGAGCAACGTAAGACTATGCTTCATCATAAAAATATACAGCTTCACCGACAGGCCAAGCCTGTCCATCGTGTGGTGGGACAGTGCCTCCTGCACACTCTCATCCCTACACATGGCGCGGACATTTCGCAGCACCTGCCGGAAAGAATCCTTATGATTCCTCCAGATCTCATTCTTGACTGCCATAATTGCAAGACTCAGAAAATCATTCCGGATCTGCGGACGGAAATCATAAACTTCTTTTTTATCCGAAATACATTCCATCCTCTCCCGCAAAAGCCTGATTTTTCCGAGATATCCCGCATCATACTGTCCGGTCATCGATGACTGATTGTACCAGTAATGATAAGGATAATAATCCGGAATCTGGCAGATACAGCGGGCGTCAAGCACCGCGGCGAAAACCATCTGTAAATCCTCGCCAACCGTCACACGCTCATCCCACAACGGCAGATTCCTCTCTACCAGTTCCCGCCGGAACAGCTTGGTCACGCGCGAAGGCTGAATCGTTCTGCCGATAAAACTTCCATCATTCAAAAGCACAGGCCAGAGATCCCGCAGTTCCTCTCCGCAATAACATTCCCGCTCCATCCGGTTCGTCTCACGCCGCGGTGGATAACTCTTATCCTCATAATCAAATACCAGGCCGGCCATCGCAATATCCGCTCCATACTTTTTCAGCGCTGCCGCAAGCCGTTCATACATATCCGCCTCAATCCAGTCATCACTGTCGATAAAACCAAGAAGTTCACCCGAAGCATGACGTACCCCTTCCTTCCACGCGGAGGTGAGGCCTCCATTTTCCTTATGAACGGACCGTATATTGGGATAACGCGCTGCATAATCATCACACAATGCCGGACAACTGTCCTGCGACCCGTCGTCAACAAGAATGATCTCAATATTCTCATATGTCTGTGCCAGAATGCTGTCTACACAGCGGCCCAGTACCTTCTCAACCCGGTAAACCGGTACAATCACACTGATCTTCTCTCCCATTTACGTCTCCTGCATCCTGCTCAGTATCTGTTTATACAGCTCCGGCGATACACTGAACAGGCGATAACCAAAGCGGGTTCGAAACGGAAGATGACCAATCCACGCTCTGCCTTCTTTCCGATACCCGCCAAGTTTTGTTTTTAATTCACGGCGCAGCATCTCCGCCTCCTCCACCTCGTCCGTACAGCGAAAATAGAAGGTGATGCAGGCGTCACACAACTTCCGGTAAGCAGCCGGAAGCAGCTTTTCATAGCCATTTTCCCTGAAAAACAGGATGCGCTCCTCATGCGCACGCAGCCACTGCAGACGCTTACGCGAAAACACCGACGTGATGCTGCCCGCATTTTCCGTAAAATAGCCATACAACGCACGGTCAAGATACGCAAGTTTCCCCGCCTCATGGAACAGACGATACGTCGTCGCCTCATCCTCATGTATCCTGCCGGCAGGGTAGCGAATTCCCGTCTCCGTAAAGAGTTCCCGACGGTATAGCTTGTTCCATGCCACAACAAAGTATGTCGCATCCTCCTCCGGTCCATAGAGCTGTTCCATCAGGCATTCCCCGCGAAACATGCGGTATGCATCGTTCGGCTCGCTTCTCAGCGCCTCGCCGCGCACCCGCGCGAAACGGCACTGGCCGATCGCGCAGCCGCTCTTCTGTATCAACTCATACAGGGTCTCAATAAAGTCCGGCGCGACATAGTCGTCGCTGTCAACAAAGGCAATATACGCTCCCGTCGCCGCGTCAATCCCGGAATTTCGTGCGCCGGAAAGTCCCCGGTTCTCCTGGTGAATCACATGCACCCGATTGTCTCTATCCGCATACGCATCGCAGATCGCAGGACAGCTGTCATGCGATCCGTCATCAACAAGGATGATTTCCATATTTTCATACGTCTGTACGAGAAGACTGTCCAGGCAGCGTGAAAGCCATGCCTCCACCTGGTAGACCGGCACGATCACACTGATAAGTGGTTCCTTTTTTTCCATGTCCAATCCTCCTTATTCCGTGCAACGCCGACACAAGCGGCCGACGAAGCGCACAGAGCGCGTAAACCGTCCGCGGCATATCCCGCCGCAGAAAATACCATAAAACCCTGTAATCCGGAAGCGTCAGTCTGGCTTCGTTCCCCCGTTTTCTCACCCACACATCACGAGAATAAGAATGGATTGCCGCCAGCTTCTCTTTATAAGAAATACTTCTGTCCGCCGGAAGTTTTTCACACTCGTCAAGCATCTCACTCACATAGCGTGTGAAAATGCTCCCGTCCTGACAGGGTTTTCCCCAGGTTTCTTCATAAAACGCTTCCGTCCCGGCACAGACCCGCCGCGCAAGCGCCATACGATCCATACGTTTCTGCGAAGAGAGCGTTCCCGTACCCACGCAGTCCTGGATATAATAGCAAAGCGGCTCGTCAAGAATACCGATACGCCCACACTTTCTGAGATAATCCAGATTGAAGAGAAGATCCTCTCCAAGGCTCAGTGAGGTGTCGAATGCTCCGGCCAGCTCCCGCCGATAGAGCTTGTTCCACGGCATATTGAGAAAGCTCTCACGATATAGCGAGAGAAAATCTTCCTGAAAATCCGAAAGCGCCAGAACCCTTGTCCCACCTGGGAGCTTCACGATATCCGCTCCGTCATAGAGATGGTGGAAACCACACAGTACCAGGTCTGCCCCCGTTTCCTGCTGGAAGCTGCCAATGTGCCCGAGATAGACCGGCGAGACATAATCATCGCTGTCCGTAAACAGCAGGAACTCCCCCTGCGAGGCGCGAATCCCGGCGTTTCTGGCTGCAGACACACCACGGTTCTCCTGATGAACCACTCGGATAGCAGTGCATCTCTCCGACGCCGGCTCCCGGTCGCAGAAATCGCTCCTCACACTCTCTGCCAGCTCATCACAGAGCGCTCCGCTTCCATCTGTACTGCCGTCATCCACAAGGATCAGCTCAAAATTCTGCTCCGTCTGGCAAAGCCACGACTCCACGCAGCGCCGCAGCGTCATTTTCGCGTTGTAAACCGGAATGACGATACTGTACTTCATCTGGCCACTCCTTTCCACCTCTCATTACCCCTATACCGTCGTCACCTGGCGAATCACATAGGCGATCGCAAGGATCTGCCCGCTCACCGCCGCCGCCATGACCATCCGATCGATTCTCTGCCTCAGACAAATCAGCTGACTCCGGCATGCAGCCAGCAGAACCGGCATAAAGGGCAGAAAATATCGTCCCTGGACACCCTCCACCGATACGTAGCCCAACGGCGTCCAGGACAGAAGCATGCCCAGCACAATCAGCCCTGCTGAGGCGGCGCATAGCAACAACATCCAGAAGCGCTCCCGCGCCCGGATACACACCTGCTCTCCCGGCACGTTTAACACAGACAGGAACAACAGGAACAGGAAAAAGATCACCAGCATCTCCGAAGTTTCAATCTCAACCCAGCCGAGCTTATAGCCAACGAGCGATTCCAGATAGAATCCCCCTTTATCAAGAATCATATTGACGATCATGTACACCAGCTCGAGCGGATCATTCAGAAAATAACTGAGTGTATAACCCGCTGCATAAGCGCTTCCATCTGACGTGCCGACCACGCTCATCGCAGCTGTCGTGCCGGCAATACCGGCCACTGTAGCCGCGTTTTTGAGAAGGAAAGCGAGAACCGGTATCCCGATCAGCGCGGCTGTCCCTGTCCGTTTTTCACGTTTCCCACCATAATGAGCAGCGGGAATCAGGAGCGGCAACAGCGCCAGCGGCGCGTAACTCCCACTCTTGCACCAGATCAGGGTAAGCGCTAGGATCTCCAGTGCCAGCAAACGTTGTCCCGTCAGCCTCCGTTCCGAAAAGATGGCTTCCAGACACAGACATGCATACAGAAATATAAGACCATGCACCATCGCATCATGAGAAAAAGAGGTACACTGCTGCATGTTGATTGGAAGCAACGCGAGCACAAAAAGCGTCAACTTTCCAAACGGCAGCCGCCGCATCCCTGCCCACGCAAGCAGAGCGAAAACGAGCAGATTCAGATAACGCGCCAACAACAGCATCGGAACGGTACCCAGGCCGAGCAGGCGCGCCAAAGTCATCCCTGACACGGCGGGCACATAGAAAAGCAGACTTCCCTGGGTATTACTGTTTACCTCAGCCTCCACCATGGAGCCATCCTGCACTTTGGAAAACAAACCGTAAAAAATATTCCGGTAATTCTGCAGAGATGGCGAGGACGTAAATTCTATCGCCGCATCGTCCGCGCGCATCAGGATCGTCGTATCCCCAAGCGACTCGTAACCCAGCAGCTCGTTGCTGTAACGGTACGCCATATCAATGTGCTTTGCCTCATCAGGTACCATCTGCGGCGTCAGCAGCACATTATAAAACAGGCCAAGGCACAGCACCGTCACCAGAAATACTGTCTCGATCCGCACACGCCGTACAAACGTGAGATACCAGAACAGACAGAGGAAGGCCTCCACACCCAGGAAGAAAAAGAAGAAATAATATTTCAGGAACAGATTATAATACAGATGTGCATTAACACAAAGTCCCTCATCACTTGTTATCAACGCAAGACCGCTGTCCCAGAGCTCCTCCGAAAAGCGCAGATCAATCCGGTAACGATGATCAGCAACACCGGTCTGAGAGTCCTCAAACAAAAGCCCGATATATTCTCCTGATATAAACTGACCGGCACTGATATCGGTCTCGCACAGTGTCTCCGACATGGTCAGATCCGTCACAACCGCATGCATCATCCCTTCCGTGAGCACGCTGCCCTCCTCAATAAAAAAACGGACACCAAAACCGGTCAGGCTGTCCTGCTCCGGCTTCAGAATCTGGCTAATCGAAGCATTATCCTCGTTTACAGGCAGCGTCTCTCCATTGGATTCCAGGAGTGTTACCCTCTCCGTCGAATTCTGTGCAATTCGAATCTTCGTGTCATACAGATAAAAGAACAGCAATGCCCCACAAAGCAAAGCTACGCCAAGCCCCAGGACACGTTTTCCGGTGAATCCCGCCGCCATATCCCGGCTTTTCTTTTTTTCCACCCGCTGCAGCCTGACAAAACCGCCTGCACTGAATACACCGACTCCGGCCAGCAACAGAATCAGCCCGATCAAAATCGGTTGCAGTACACGATGTGTCTGCACCGTATAAGTCAGATTATAGACAAGGCTCTGCTCCAGGTAACTCCCGTCGATCTGCGCGCTGCCAGGAGTTACCGTCGTTTCATTGAGCCAGACAGACGGTCCTTCCTCATCTGCGTCACAGGACATACGCACTGAAAGAATGGACGGCGCATAATCGAGATCGACAAACAGGAACTGATCTTCTGTCAGCTCCTCCAACGGGAACTCCCGTCCTCCTACCAATGTCCCGGATTCCTGATCATACGCCATAATCCGTAACGTGCCGTCCGGGAAGATATGACCGTTTACGGAAAAGAAAAAACCGATCTGTGTCGATGTCCCGGCCGGCGCTTCCAGCGTAAACTCCAGCACCCGTCCTTCGACAAGCTCGTCCGTCGTATGCACGAGATTCGCCTGATTTGCGCCTTCCAGTCCCTGCGAGCAAGTCTCCGACACCGGAATCGCGATTCCCACAATGACAATAAGCAGACAGAGCACTGCCCAGATGATCAGATATTGTTTTTTATTTCCCGGAAGGCTGTCTTTCATGCCTGTCCTCCTCTATTCCTCTCAAATCAGAAAGGCAGACCTGAAGCCACACTGCTCAGGTCTGTCCGCTCTCTGAACTATCTTTTTCCATGCTTTACTCTTCCTCTGCCTCGTTCACCTTGATGGTGATCTCCGGCAATTCCGCACAGCTCAGATTCTCCGGCAACGTCACACTAAGCGTTTCTGTATAAGTCCCCGCACGCGTAATCTCCGAGAGATCCACGCTCGCCGTGATGTTTTCCGTTGTCAGTTCCGCCAGCGCAGATGGCAATCCGGTCACTGTGATCACAATCGTATCCGGCTCTGTCAGCTTCGCTTCCAGACCTTCCTCCAGGTTTTCCAGCACGATGGAATCGGTCGGGAGACTGTACTCCCCTGTCCCATTGGCCACAATTTCCATTGTAACCGCAATCTCCTTTTCTTCCTCCGACGGGATCAGAATGCCATCATCCAGATACTGGCTGATATCTACCGTCTGCTGTACCGTACCGATCTCTCCGTCAGGATTCAATGCGGATGCCGGAATGTTCAGATTGTAAATGGAGCGAATGGCGGATTCCTCTCCCGCGATCGTCACAGTCTCCGGCTTATAACTGATTGACGCCAAACTGTAACCCTCCGGGGCTGCCTCGCTGACATCAAAACTGATCCCCACCAGCTTTGTGCTGAGCGTTGTGACCGTCACGGAAAAATCGGTATCTTTTCCGGTATACTCAAGCTGAGAGCTCGTGATCTCCTCCCCGTCGCTGTTTGTCAGCTTCAACGTACAGGTGCGCGTCGCTGTGCCGGTAATGCCGGTAATGTCTACTTCCGCTACCACACGCTTTACACGCTCCACCTCCGACTTCGGTCCGCTGACCTCGATCAGTGTCTGTTCCGGCGTCGTCGCACCAACCATAAGCCCGTCCGCCGGTTCTCCCGTCGTCTCCACAATTACCTTGAACTGCTCTGTCACCTTCTCCTCGATGCTGAGCAATACATTCTCCCGGCTCTGGCTGACGCTGTCAATCGTCGCGCTCCCTGTATAAGTCACCTCGATTTTTACCATGCTGTCGTAACGCAGATCCTTCTCCACGTCCGCCGTCACGGTGAAATCGGATTCCTTCACTTTCGCCAGCTCCGTTCGTCTTGCGTAAACTGTTATATTGACCTTATCTGTTCCCTCTTCAATCATATAAGTCTGATCCTGCGAAGTCAGAGCATCCGTATTGATCAGGGTGACCGACACATTGCGAATCGTCTTGGACTCAATCGTGTCATCGATATTTACCACAACAATCCAGCAGATAATAGCCGCCACCACAGAGAGAATTTTCCAGGACAGGTTATTCAGAACTCTTTTTTTCATGCCGCCCACGTCCTTTCCAGAACCGCTTCCGGCTCTCCTCCGGCTTCGCCTGAATCGTCTGAAGCTGCTCCTTCAACTGCTCCTGGTTCAGGTTCCGCATAAGCCTGCCATTTTTTGCCACAGAGACCGACCCTGTCTCTTCTGACACCACGATTGTCAGGGAGTCACTGACCTCGCTGATCCCGACCGCTGCACGGTGCCTGGTTCCCAGCTCCTTGCTGAGGTTCAGATTGTCCGACAGAGGCAGATAACAGGTAGCCGAGCGAATCCTGTCCCCAGACAGGATCACCGCACCGTCGTGAAGCGGCGTATTCTTTTCAAAAATATTCAGAATCAGCTGGCTGGATACCGCAGAGTCTAGCGCGATACCGGTTCGCTCATACTCCTTCAGACTGACTGACTGCTCCACCACAATCAAAGCTCCCGTGCGGGTACGCCCCATCTCAAAGCTCGCCTTCACAAGTTCTGCCACCGTCCGGTCCGACAGAAGCACCTCGCTTCTCTTCGCGCTCTCAAAAGGCATGATCGAAGTAAT
>JAJPZP010000006.1:9896-13610 GCA_021204285.1 Lachnospiraceae bacterium
ATATTATTCTGGCCAAGCTGTTCCAACGCCCGCCGCAGTTCCGGCTGAAACACGATGATGACCGCCATAATTCCCAGATTCAGGAAGTTCCGGCCCAGCCAGAGGATCGTGTTCATATGAAAAACGGATGCCAGCATAAAGACAAACAGAATGACGGCAAAACCCTTCAGAAGCGACCAGGCGCGTGTGGACTTGATCCACATCAGAATGTTGTAGATAAGAACGGACAAAATGATGATCTCAGCCACATCGGTCCATGTGACATTCAGCGCATTAAGTGAAAAATACTGATAAAGCTGCTGAAGACTCATCCTTCCACTCCCTTTCCATCTCTCTAAGTCCGGACATCCTTAATGCTGCTTTTTCCGGCTGTTCTTATGCCCCCTGCTGATCTTCTTTACTTTTTTATCCGATATGGCGATGGACATCTTGGGCACCGCTTTCACATAATAGTAGTACTCATCGTCCTCAAACTGGGCATACTCTGTACGCGAATAATCCACGCTGAACACAAAAAATTCCGTCACAAATGCGATCAGAAAAGAGACGATCGTTCCCAGAATCAGGCCTGGTGCAGAGATCCGTACCTGCAGTGCAAGGCCCCCGATCAAAAACAGTACCACGTTGATTACGACTCCGGTTCCAATCGCCATATTCCATGCATAGTCCACATTCATCCGACGTATCACATACACAATCAGCAGTACTACTGCAAAGATCACAATCGTCAATATCACAGTCTTATTTAACAGCACATTTTCCACAAGATAGGTTAGACGTGTACTCACATCATCTGTCTCTGAGCCCGCAAGCATCGTCTCATTATTTTTCATAAAATACATCAGGTAATAAATAAGCGTGCCACACGACACCGGAACCACACACACGGGTCCTCCGACCAGGCCGAGCACCAGCGGCATCACATAGGGGATCCGCATAAAAAACAGAAGCGGCGCCAATGCCAGCACAAATCCATAACCGGGAGCTACCCGAAAATAAAGGACATACATTACCACAAAAATCCCCACTGTCATGGCAAAAATCTCCAGCGACAGTGCGAAAGCATGCGCGCAGATCAGGAGCGCTCCGATCACGGCAATGATATTCACCGGCAGGAAGGAACACACCAGCGCCAGCAAAATGGAAAGCGCCGGACTGGTAATCCTTGTCATAAAGCCAATCTGCCCGTTAATCATCATAAAGACGGCAAGCGCTGTAATAAATTTCAGAAGCGGGAACAGATAGACATCATATCTTGCATAGATGACCTTTAAACGCTGCTTTATCTCAAGTAATGTTGCCATGTTCTGTCTCCTTCATCCGCCTGCCCGACTGAACCGTACGCTCCTCGCCGTCATATATGTCAGAAATCTTCTTCAGAATGTGCGCATATTCGCTCACATCTTTCCCCGCCTTCTGATAACGCCTGTGATACACCAGATACAACAGTCCCAGATAAACGAGGGTCACGATAATATAAATCGCAGCGAGTGTCATACCAAGACTCTGCAAATCCATTTTATGAAGATTTTCCATCAGATATTCCATCCTGCATACGGCCCAGAGCGCCACTCCCAGCACATAGCAAAGTGTCACAAAAAACCAGCCCCACAGAAGGTTCAGGCTTATATAGTCATGCCGGAAATACTGCTGAGCCTTCAACTCTTTTTGCGCCCCTTTCGTCTCGAAACGTGAAGCACGTGTCATCAGAATCACTTTTTCCTCGTTGATCATATAAAAACTCCACCTCAATCTTTTATAATATAACACAATCAAGAGTCTTTTCCAACAGAAATGCACAAAAAATAAATCTTTTCCGCGCCATGTGCCCGGAGCACACGAGCCGCTTCGTCCATCGTGCTGCCCGTTGTATAAATATCATCAATCAGGATTAATCTTTTGCAGGGTGCAGCACCCTCGCGAAGTGAAAAAGCGCCTCTCAGATTCGCCGCACGCTCACGGTCACTGAGTTCCTTCTGCGCCCGCGTCTTCCGTGTACGCTTAAGCAGACCTGCATCAACCGGAATTCCGCAGCGGGCAGAAAGTGCACGGGCCAGGAGTTCCGCCTGATTGTATCCTCTCCGGCGGCGTCTCGACGGATGCAGCGGAATCGGCACAAGCGCCTGCGCCTGCCAGCGGAGCGCGTCCTTCGCGCAGCCCCGCAAAATCTCTTCTGCGTAAAATTCCGCATACTCTCTTCTTCCACCATATTTATAGCGCGCAATCGAACGGCGCATAAGCTCATCATAGGCAAAAGCCGCCCTGCCCCTTTCAAACGGATGCGGACGGTGCGCACAGTCTGCACAGTATTCCCTTTCTTCCGCAAGAAGAGGCTTTCCACATTTCTGACAGTAATTCCCGCGAACATAGGAAAGCCGCGTCCTGCAGATGTCACAGGCAAGCTCCCCACGTTCCTCCACAAGCCCGTGACAGACTGGACAACGGCGCGGGAAAACAAGCCCAATCAGGTCATACTTCCGTGTCAAGCGCGTTCACCTCCCGTATTCTCGCCTCCAGGCCACTATAACGCGTCTGTTCGTTCGTGTTCTCAATCATCATCGCAAAAGTCTCTCTGCTTCCGACCAGTGTCACGCAGGAACGCGCCCGCGTGACCGCTGTATAGAGCAGATTGCGGTTCATAAGCATGCGCGGTCCTGTCAGGAGCGGGATCACGACCGCCGGGTACTCGCTTCCCTGAGATTTGTGTATCGTCACCGCGTAAGCCAGCTCCAGCTCGCCAAGATCGTCAAAGCGGTAACTGACCGTCCGGTACTCATCAAACAGCACCTCCACCGTCTCTGCAAGACTGTCGATCCACGTAATCACACCCATATCCCCGTTGAAAATCCCGGTTCCCTTATCGATCGCGATCCCATAGCGATTCCGCGCCTCCCATTCAACCTGGTAATTGTTTTTGATCTGCATGACCTTATCACCCTCGCGCAGCAGGCCGTGTGCGGTCTCATGCTCTGCCTTGTCAGGCGATGCGGGATTCAGATATCTCTGCAATATCTCATTCAGATGTTCCACGCCAAGCGCACCTTTCCGCATCGGCGTGAGCACCTGAATGTCAAAGGGCTTCGCATTCACATAGGGCGGCAGCTTGTCCTGCACCAGCGCGAGCACTACCCTTAAAATAACGTTTGGATCCTGCCGTTCAAGGAAGAAGAAATCCCGGCTGTGATTGTCCGGCACTACCTGCTCCCCACGGTTGATCTTATGGGCATTGACAATGATATCACTCCGGCCGGCCTGCCGGAAAATCTTCTGCAGCATAACCACAGGACAGGCTTCTCCCCGGATCATATCCTTCAGCACACAGCCGGGTCCGACGCTTGGCAGCTGATCGATATCACCAACCAGAATCAGCCGCGTCCCGGGACAGATCGCCTTCAGAAGCGCATGCATCAGGAAAATGTCGACCATCGACATCTCATCGATGATAATCACGTCCGCCTCCAGTGGATTCTCTTCATTTCGCTCGAAGCGGGCCGCTCCACGCTCCTGTGATGGTTCCCCCGACAATTCCAGCAGGTGGTGGATCGTCACCGCCTCATAACCGGTCGCCTCCGTCATGCGTTTCGCCGCACGGCCGGTCGGCGCGGCGAGCAGAATGGACATCTCCTCTGTTTCAAAATAACGGATGATCGTGTTGATCGTTGTCGTTTTACCCGTTCCCGGTCCTCCGGTGATGACCAGCAGCCCGTTTTTTAC
>JAJPZP010000082.1:0-9703 GCA_021204285.1 Lachnospiraceae bacterium
ACCGGAATCGTGAATAGATACAATATTTATACTTGCCCTGCGCGGAAATATTGTGTAGAATAATCTCTAGGTTATTTTTCAGGAGGAAATTTTTATGGTATTGACATCGACAAGTTCTTCATTCACATTGATACTCTGGATCGTGGTGATGATCGCGTTTATATATTTCCTGGTCATGAGACCGCAGAGAAAGGAGCAGAAACGGGTTTCCGCCATGCTTTCCGCAATGGAGGTCGGCGATGTGGTCGTGACGACCAGCGGATTCTATGGAGTGTTGATCGACATCACGGACGAGGACGTGATCGTGGAGTTCGGCAGCAACCGCAACTGCCGTATCCCGATGAAGAAGTCAGCGATCGCGGAAGTGGAAAAACAGGATTAAGAGAAGGCGAAGATGCAAAAAGGGCGGGAGACTTCTTCCGCCCTTCTGCGTATGTGGAAGGAGACAGAATATGGAATACAGGATCGGGGTGATTCTCGGGGACGGCATCGGTCCGGAGATTGTGCGCGAGGCGCGTAAAGTACTGGAGGCTGTATGCGCAAAATATGGCCATCGGTTTGTGTATACAGAGCTGCTGCTCGGCGGTGCGTCGATTGACGTGCATGGCGTTCCGCTGACGGAGGAGACGATAGAGGCAGCGAAGAATTGTGACGCAGAGCTGAGGGGTTCGATTGGTGGAGACGCGAAGACCTCTCCCTGGTACCAGCTCCCGCCGGAGCGGAGACCGGAGGCGGGTCTGCTCGGGATTCGCAAGGCGCTGAACCTGTTTGCGAACCTGCGTCCTGCGTATCTCTACGATGAGCTGCGTGCGGCCTGCCCCCTGCGGGACGACATCAGCGCCGCGGGCTTCGACATGCTGATTATGCGGGAACTGACCGGCGGCCTGTATTTTGGAGAGAGGAAGACGGAGGAGATAGAAGGTGTCCGTACGGCGACCGACACGCTCCGTTACAGTGAGACGGAGATCCGCCGTATTGCGAAGCACGCCTTCGACATCGCGATGAAGCGCCGGAAGAAGGTCTGCAGCGTTGACAAGGCGAATGTGCTTGATTCCTCCCGCCTGTGGAGACAGGTCGTGGAGGAGGTCGCGAAAGAGTATCCGGAGGTCGCGCTTTCCCATATGTATGTCGATAACTGCGCGATGCAGCTTGTCATGAATCCGGCGCAGTTCGATGTGATTCTGACGGAGAATATGTTTGGCGATATTCTTTCTGACGAGGCCTCGATGGTGACGGGTTCGATCGGCATGCTTTCCAGCGCCAGCCTGAATGAGACGAAATTCGGGCTCTATGAGCCGAGCCATGGTTCCGCGCCGGATATTGCGGGTCAGGACAAGGCGAACCCGATTGCGACGATTCTCTCGGCGGCGATGCTGCTGCGCTACTCGCTGGATCTGGATGAAGAGGCGAATGCGGTTGAGGCCGCAGTGCGTCAGGTATTAAAAGAGGGCTTCCGCACAGTGGACATTATGTCGGAAGGCTGCACGCAGGTTGGCACACGCGAAATGGGAGAGCTGATCGCTGCACGGATATAATCCATGGTAACGTGAACAGAATGAACACAGGAGGGATAGATTTTGAAAAGTGATGCAGTAAAAAAAGGAATGCAGCAGGCGCCGCACCGGTCTCTGTTTAACGCGCTCGGTTTTACCGAGGAGGAGATGGAGCGGCCGCTGGTCGGAATTGTGAGTTCATACAATGAGATCGTGCCGGGCCATATGAATCTGGACAAGATCGCGCAGGCGGTCAAACAGGGCGTCGCGCTGGCAGGCGGTGTGCCGGTTATGTTCCCGGCGATTGCGGTCTGCGACGGTATCGCGATGGGACATGTCGGCATGAAATATTCGCTCGTGACGCGCGACCTGATCGCGGATTCCACGGAGGCGATGGCGCTTGCGCATCAGTTTGACGCGCTCGTCATGATTCCGAACTGTGATAAGAATGTGCCGGGGCTTCTGATGGCGGCGGCGCGCGTCAATGTGCCGACGATCTTCGTCAGCGGCGGCCCGATGATGGCGGGCCATGTGGGAGGCTGTAAGAGAAGCCTCTCCAGCATGTTCGAGGCGGTCGGCGCCTATACGGCGGGTACGATGAGCGAGGACGAGGTGCGCGAATACGAAGAGAAGGTCTGCCCGACCTGCGGCTCCTGTTCGGGTATGTACACGGCGAACAGTATGAACTGTCTGACCGAGGTGCTCGGCATGGGACTGCGCGGAAACGGGACGATTCCGGCGGTGTATTCGGATCGTATCCGTCTGGCAAAGCACGCCGGTATGCAGGTCATGGAGCTTCTGAAGAAAAATATTCGTCCGCGGGATATCATGACGAAGGACGCGATTCTGAATGCGCTGACCGTAGACATGGCGCTTGGATGTTCGACGAACAGCATGCTGCACCTGCCGGCGATCGCGCATGAGGTCGGCTTCGATTTTGATATTTCCTTTGCGAATCCGATCAGTGAGCGGACGCCGAACCTCTGCCATCTCGCACCGGCGGGCCCGACTTATATGGAGGATCTCAACGAGGCGGGCGGCGTCTATGCGGTCATGAAGGAGCTGGCCGACGTCGGACTTCTGAATACAGAGTGCCTGACGGTCACCGGAAAGACCGTCGGAGAAAACATCGCGGATGCGGTGAATAAAAATCCAGAGGTTATCCGCCCGATTGACAACCCCTACAGCAAGACGGGCGGTCTTGCGGTGCTCAAAGGCAACCTTGCCCCGGACGGCAGCGTTGTGAAGCGTTCGGCGGTTGCGGAGGAGATGCTCGTCCACGAGGGACCGGCCCGCGTCTTCGACTGTGAGGAGGACGCGATCGACGCGATCAAGGGCGGAAAGATCGTCGCAGGCGATGTGGTCGTCATCCGCTACGAGGGTCCGAAGGGTGGCCCCGGCATGCGCGAGATGCTGAATCCGACCTCGGCGATCGCCGGTATGGGCCTGGGTTCCACGGTGGCGCTGATTACGGACGGGCGTTTCAGCGGCGCGAGCCGCGGCGCTTCGATCGGCCACGTCTCTCCGGAGGCGGCGGTGTGCGGCCCGATCGCGCTCGTCGAGGAGGGGGATATCATCGAGATCGATATTCCGAACCTTTCGCTGAACGTGCGGGTGTCTGACGAGGAACTTGCGGCGCGGCGCGCGAAGTGGCAGCCCAGAGAGCCAAAGGTGACGAGCGGCTATCTGAAGCGTTACGCGGCCATGGTGACCTCGGGCAACCGGGGCGCGATTCTTGAAATCCCGCAGACATAAGAGAAAAGATAAGAGGAGTGAAGCTATTATGATGATGACGGGAGCGGAGATCGTGATCGCCTGCCTGAAGGAGCAGGGAGTGGATACCGTGTTCGGCTATCCGGGCGGCACGATTCTGAATATTTATGATGCACTTTATAAACATCCGGAGATCCGGCATATCCTGACTTCTCATGAGCAGGGCGCGTCCCACGCGGCGGACGGTTATGCGAGGGCGACCGGTAAGGTCGGCGTCTGTTTCGCGACGTCCGGTCCGGGTGCGACAAACCTGGTGACCGGCATTGCCACGGCCTATATGGATTCTGTGCCGCTGGTGGCGATCACCTGCAATGTGGGAACGGCTCTTCTGGGAAAGGACAGCTTCCAGGAGGTGGATATCGCCGGTGTCACGATGCCGATTACGAAGCACAACTTTATCGTAAAAGATGTAAAGGAACTTGCAAGGACGATCCGGCGTGCGTTCCGCATTGCCCAGTCCGGACGCAGGGGACCGGTGCTTGTGGATATCACAAAGGATGTGACGGCCAATGAGGCGGAATACACCGAGGAGGTACCGGATATTCTGTTGCGTGATACGGCGCTGATTACGGATGTGGTGCTTCAGGAGGCGGTGGCTTTGATGCGTACTTCCAGAAAGCCGATGATTTTTGTGGGCGGTGGTGCGACGGCCTCGGAGGCGAGTGAGGCGCTGCTGGAGTTTGCACAGAAGGTCGATGCGCCGGTCTGTGACACACTGATGGGTAAGGGAGCTTTCCCGGGTACGCATCCACTGTACGCCGGCATGCTTGGTATGCATGGAACGAAGTACGCGAACCGCGGCGTTGTCGAGTGCGACCTGCTGATCACGATCGGCTCGCGCTTCAGCGACCGTATTTTCGGAAATGCGGCGAAATTTGCGGAGCACGCGAAGGTGCTGCAGATTGATATTGATCCGGCGGAGATTAATAAAAACATTATGACGAATGTCAGTGTCATCGGCGACGCGCGGGAGGTTCTGCGGAGACTGAATCCGCTTCTGGATCAGCAGGAGCATGGAGAATGGAACGCGCACATGGAGGAGCTGAAGAGCCGCTTCCCGATGAAGTATGACAAGAGCCGTCTGACAGGCCCCTATATTATCGAGGAGATCTATCGCGTTACGAAGGGAGACGCGATCATCTGCACGGAAGTCGGGCAACATCAGATGTGGGCGGCGCAGTATTATAAGTACAGCAGGCCGCATCAGCTCATCACTTCGGGCGGACTCGGGACGATGGGCTACGGGCTCGGCGCGTCCATGGGCGCGAAGCTCGCGAGGCCGGACAAGACGGTTATCAACGTGGCCGGTGACGGCTGCCTGCGGATGAACATGAACGAGCTCGCGACGGCGTCCCGCTACAATATTCCGATTGTGGAAGTCGTCGTCAACAACCATGTGCTTGGCATGGTGCGGCAGTGGCAGACCCTCTTTTACGATCACCGCTATGCGGCGACCACACTGGAGGACAAGGTGGATTTCGTGAAGATGGCGGAGGCGCTCGGCTGTCGTGGCGTGCGCGTGACGGAGAAAGAGGAGTTTGCCCCGGCGCTTGAGGAGGCGATTGCCTGCGGCGGACCGGTGCTGATCGACTGTATCATCGACAGCGACGATAAGGTGTTCCCGATGGTTCCTGCAGGCGCGCCGATTGAGGAGAGTTTTGACCAGGACGACCTGAACAGAAGGTAGATGGGAGGAATACGTTATATGTATCAGTACCACTGCCTGAATCCGATCGCGGAGGTGGGTCTGGAGAAATTTGACGAGAATTATGTGAGGACAGAGCGGATCGAGGAAGCGGACGCGGTGCTGGTGCGCAGCGCAGCCATGCATGACATGGCGCTGCCGGACAGACTTTGCGCGATTGGCCGTGCGGGAGCCGGTGTCAACAATATTCCTCTCGACAAATGTGCGGAGCGGGGGATTCCGGTATTCAACACGCCGGGCGCCAACGCGAACGGCGTGAAGGAGCTGGTGATTGCCGGAATGCTGCTGGCTGCCAGGGATATTGTGGGCGGCATGTACTGGGTGCGCTCCGAGCGGCAGAATGAGGCGCTTCCGCAGCTCGCGGAGAAAGAGAAAAAGCATTTTGCCGGGACTGAGCTTCAGGGAAAGAAACTCGGCGTCATCGGGCTGGGAGCGATCGGTATCCTTGTGGCGAATGCGGCGGAGGCGCTCGGCATGGACGTCTACGGCTATGATCCCTTTATCGCGGTGGACGCGGCGTGGAAGCTCTCGCGCTCCGTCACGCACATCAAGGATGTGAATGAGATTTACCGGAACTGCGACTATATCACGATTCATGTACCGCTGATGGACAGTACCCGGGGGATGATCGGCGCGGAGGCGCTTCAGATGATGAAGCCGACGGCGGTCGTGCTGAACCTTGCGCGCGGTCCGCTGGTGGATGAGAAGGCCATGGTGGAGGCGCTGCGGACGAACCGCATACGCAAATATGTGGTTGACTTTCCGACGCCGGATGTCGCGTCCCTGAAGAATGCGATTGTCATCCCGCATCTGGGGGCTTCGACGGAGGAGTCGGAGGACAACTGTGCGGTGATGGCGGTCCGGGAGCTGAGGGATTATCTGGAAAATGGCAATATCCGTAATTCTGTCAATTTCCCGAACTGTGACATGGGAGTCTGCCGTGAGGCGATGCGTGTAACGGTTATTCACAGAAATATTCCGAATATGCTGACGAAATTCACAGCGGCTTTCGGGGATCTGGGTATCAATATCGAGCGTATGGCCAATGAGACCCGGGGCGATTACGGTTATATGATGATGGATCTTTCCCATGCGGCTGCGCATGAGGAGATCGCGAAGCTCCGGGGAATCGAGGGCGTGCTGCGGGTGCGGGCCCTGCCCGGCAGATAAGCAGGAGTAATATTTCATGGAAAGGCACTTCCGGCGGATTTTTTCATAAAATGTAATAAATCCGCACTGAGGTGTCTTTTTTTGAGAATTTTTCCGAAACCGCTTACGGCAGAGGAAGAAGTATATTATCTGGGGAGACTGCGGGAAGGCGATGAAAAGGCACGTCAGGTTCTGATCGAATACAATCTGCGGCTCGTTGCGCATGTCGTGAAGAAATATCATTCCTCCGAGGAAGATATGGAAGAGCTGATCTCAATCGGGACAATTGGACTGATCAAAGCGGTCGATACCTTTGACCCGGAGCGGGCCGGAAAGCTGGCCACCTACGCCGCGCGCTGTGTGGAGAATGAGGTACTGATGTACCTCCGCACCCGGAAAAAACATCTGCGCGAGGCCTCATACTACGAGCCGATCGGTATGGACAAAGAGGGGAACGAAATCCGCCTCCTGGAGGTACTCGAGAGCGGAGAACCGACAGCTCTCGAACAGATCGGTCTTAAGGACGACACGGCAAAGGTCTACCGTTTACTGGAAAATGTGCTCTCCGAGAGGGAACGGCAGGTGCTGATCATGCGCTACGGCCTGTACCGCGGGAAAGAGTACACACAACGGGAGATCGCGGAGCGTATGGGCATCTCGCGTTCCTACATCAGCCGCATCGAGAAAAATGCGCTGCAGCACCTGCGCGAATACTTCTCCTGACGACCGCACGGGGTGACGGCCGTAAGTCCCGAAAAAATTGCTTGCAATTTACGGGGAAAGTGGTATACTGGGAATAATATGATAGGCAGGCTGAAGAAAGGGGTGGACAAAAGTCCACTCCTTCTTATGTGTAGGCATGCAATTTGGGAGGCTGAAAGCTTGGCGAGAAAGGAAGAATACGAGCAGAGGACAGAGGCTCTGCTGCTCCCTGTGATGGAGGAGCATCATTTTGAACTGGTGGACGTAGAGTTTGTGAAGGAAGCGGGAACCTGGTATCTGCGCGCCTACATTGACAAGCCGGGCGGTATCACGATTGACGACTGTGAGCTCGTCAGCCGCTATCTCTCGGATCGGCTGGATGAGGAGGACTTTATTGAGGAATCCTATATTCTGGAGGTCAGTTCACCGGGACTTGGCAGGCCGCTGAAGAAAGAGAAGGATTTTATCCGGAGCCGCGGCGAGCCGGTGGAAGTAAAACTGTTCCGGGCGCTGGACGGACAGAAGGAGTTTGGCGGAATCCTGGAGGACTGGGACCGGGACACGGTGACACTGAAAATGGAAAACGAAGCCACGCTGGTGATCGAGCGGACGAATATTGCGCTGATCCGGCTGGCGCTTGAGCTTTAAGGAGGAAAGGAAAAAATGAACACGGAATTAAAGATGGCACTGGATCTTCTGGAAAAGGAGAAGGACATCAGCAGAGAGGTCATACTGGATGCCATTGAGAGTTCACTGGTCGCAGCCTGCAAGGCGCATTTCGGGAAGGACAGCGCAGGCCATGAGCGCGAGAATTTTCGGGCGGAGGTTGATCGCGAAACCTATGATTTCCACGTATATGAAGAACTGACCGTTGTGGAAGAAGTGGAGAGCGAGGAGACCGAAATCAGCCTTGTGGACGCGAAGATGATCGATTCCGGCTATGAGGTTGGCGACGTTGTCAGCCGGGAAGTGCAGTCGAAGGACTTCGGGCGTATCACAACGCAGAACGCGAGGAATGTGATTCTCCAGAAGATCCGTGAGGAGGAGCGCAGGGTGCTGTATGATCAGTACTATGCGAAGGAAAAGGATATTGTCACCGGCGTCGTACAGCGCCGCATGGGCAAGAATATCAGCGTGAATATCGGCAGGGTGGACGCGATTCTGAATGAGAACGAGATGGTAAAGGGCGAGAATCTTCGTCCCACTGAGCGCATCAAGGTGTATATTCTCGAAGTGCGCGAGACGACGAGGGGACCGCGTATCCTTGTGTCGCGTACACATCCGGAGCTTGTGAAAAGGCTGTTTGAGGCTGAGGTCACGGAAGTTCGCGATGGTGTCGTAGAGATCCGCAGTATTGCCCGTGAGGCCGGTTCGAGGACAAAGATTGCCGTCTGGTCGAACGATCCGAACGTGGACGCTGTGGGTGCCTGCGTCGGCCTGAATGGTTCGCGAGTGAACTCCGTCGTGAATGAACTGCGGGGTGAGAAGATTGATATTATCAACTGGAATGAAAATCCGGCGCTGATGATTGAGAACGCGCTCAGCCCGGCAAGGGTTGTCGTCGTGCTGGCGGACCCGGAGGATAAGACCGCGAAGGTTGTTGTGCCGGACTATCAGCTCTCCCTGGCGATCGGCAAGGAAGGGCAGAACGCGCGTCTGGCCGCGCGTCTGACAGGCTATAAGATCGACATCAAGAGTGAAAGCCAGGCCAATGCCATCGAGGGCTTCTACGAGGGCTTCTACGATGATGATGACGAGGAAGAGTACGACGAGTACGCGGAATATGACGAGAACTATGGTGAAGATTATGGAGAGGATTACGGGGAGGACGATGTCGCCCCGGAGATGGATGATATAGAAGAGCAGGAGTGATGACTTTGGCGGGAATCAGAAAGCTTCCGGTGCGCCAGTGTACCGGGTGTGGAGAAAAAAAGAGCAAGCCTGAGATGCTGCGGGTCATCCATACAGCGGAGGATGAGATCCTGCTTGATACGACCGGACGTAAGAATGGACGGGGCGCGTATCTTTGCAGGAATCCGGAATGTCTTGCGAAGGCGCGGAAAACAAAGGCGCTGGAGCGTTCGCTGAAGACCGCGATCCCGCCGGAGATTTATGAGAGTCTCGAGAAGGAGATGAGAGGGCTTGCAGAGGGATAAGGTGCTGGCTTATTTGGGACTTAGCTCCAGGGCAGGCCACACGGTGAGCGGAGAGTTCAGCGTTGAGAAATCATTGAAGCAACGCAGGGCCAGGCTCGTGATTGTGGCCGGGGAGGCCTCCGAAAATACCAAAAAGAAATTCCGCGACCGCTGCGCGTACCGAAAGGTGCCGCTGTACTTTTACGGGACGGGCGCCCAGCTGGGGCATGCGTGTGGAAAAGATTTTCGAATATCCGTTGCGATTGAGGACGAGGGCCTGGCGCAGGCCATTATCCGGCAGTTCGCGCAGGAGCAGGTTTAGGAGGCGACATTATGGGAAATAAAAATATACGCGTGTATGAGCTCGCGAAGGAACTGAACAGGACAAGTAAGGAGATCATATCCTTACTCGCAGAGAAAAATATCGAGGTGACAACACATATGGCGACATTGGAAGAAAATCAGGCAAATATGATCCGCGCGCAGGTAAATCCGGAGAAAGAGGAGAAGCCGAAGACGGATACTCCGCCGACGGATGGGGAGAAGCCTGCAGCGGCTCCACGGCCCAAAAAGAAAAAATTCATCGTGGTGCATAATCCGGAGAACAGCCGGGATCGAAAGAGCCCGGAGCGCAGAGTTCCCCCGGCGAAGCCGCAGGGAGCCAGGCCGCCGCAGAGAAGAGAGGCCGTCTCAGGTGCGAGACCGGAAGCAGGAAGAAGACCTGCTTCGGCGAGGCCGGAGGCAAA
>JAJPZP010000082.1:9803-11481 GCA_021204285.1 Lachnospiraceae bacterium
GCCGGAGGCAAAAGCGCCGGTTAGTCAGGAGACGAAACCGGAAAGCCATGTGGAGGGAAGACCGGCAACAGAGAGAAAGAGCGCACAGGAACGTCCTGCCCGTCCGGATCGTCCGCAGCAGGGAAACCGTCCGGAAGGAAGGGGGCAGTCTGGCCGTCCGTCCTATGGCCGCTCCGATCGTCCGGCGGGAGATCGTCAGGGTTACCGCAGCGGCTCTGCAGGGGAGCGTTCGTCTTATGGCCGCTCCGATCGTCCGGCGGGAGATCGTCAGGGCTATCGCAGCAGCGGGACAGGGGAACGTTCATCCTACGGCCGTTCCGACCGCCCGTCAGGAGACCGTCAGGGCTATCGCAGCAGCGGG
The DNA here is from genome assembly GCA_021204285.1 of Lachnospiraceae bacterium. Taxonomy (GTDB): domain Bacteria; phylum Bacillota; class Clostridia; order Lachnospirales; family Lachnospiraceae; genus Hominiventricola. The sequence continues at coordinate 10,165 of JAJPZP010000082.1, forward strand.
ACAGGGGAACGTTCGTCTTACAGCCGTTCCGACCGTCCGGCGGGAGATCGCCAGGGCTATCGCAGTGGCGGAATGTCCGATCGCCCGTCCTATGGCCGCTCCGATCGTCCGCAGCAGGGGCGTTCCGATGGCCGTCCGTCTTATGGCCGTGACGGCGGCGGAAACGGCAGAGGCCAGGCCGGTCGTGGTGGCGCGCAGGGGCGCGGGGCCGGAACGGGCCGTACGGGGAGCAAGTCCTTTGCCGGGGCTCCGGAGACGAAGCCGGACAGCAGGCGGCATGACAATCGCGGCCGTCAGAAGAATGAAAAGCAGTATAAAGACGCGGACATCAGCAAGCTGAAAAATCGCCCGGGTCGTTTCATCCGGCCTGAGACAAAGCCTGTGGAGAAAAAGAAGGATCTGGAGCCGAAGAAGCTGCCGCTGCCGGAGAGCATCAGCATTGCTGATCTTGCGGAGCGCATGAAGATTCAGGCTTCCGCGATCATCAAGAAGCTGTTCCTGGAAGGAAAGATGCTTACTGTGAATTCGGAGCTGGATTTCGAGACGGCGGGAGAGATCGCGCTGGAGTACAACTTTGATCCGGAACCGGAGGAGAAGGAGGATGTGATCGGAAAGCTCCTTGAGGATGTTGAGGACGCCGAGGAGACATTGGTCGCGAGGCCGCCGGTCGTCTGCGTCATGGGCCATGTCGACCACGGCAAGACTTCGCTGCTGGATGCAATCCGTCACACGAATGTGACCGACCGCGAGGCAGGCGGTATTACGCAGCATATTGGTGCTTATATGGTGAAACTGAAGGATCGCCAGATCACCTTCCTCGATACGCCGGGGCACGAGGCGTTCACGGCCATGCGTATGCGTGGCGCAAATTCAACGGATATTGCGATTCTCGTGGTCGCTGCGGATGACGGCGTGAAGCCGCAGACCGTAGAGGCGATCAATCACGCGAAGGCTGCGGGCGTCGAGCTCGTCGTTGCGATTAACAAGATCGATAAGCCGGGTGCAGATGTGAACCGCGTGAAACAGGAGCTGACAGAGTATGGCCTCGTGGCTGAGGACTGGGGCGGCAGTACGATCTGCGTGCCGGTTTCAGCGAAGTCGAAGGAAGGTATTGAGGACCTGCTGGAGATGGTGCTTCTGACCGCAGACGTACAGGAACTGAAGGCCAATCCGAATCGTCAGGCGCGCGGCGTCGTGATCGGGGCCCAGCTTGATAAAGGACGCGGTGCAGTGGCACCCGTGCTGATCCAGAAGGGTCCGCTGCATGTGGGCGATTTCATCGCTGTGGGCTCCGCATATGGAAAGGTCCGTGCGATG
>JAJPZP010000082.1:11491-13286 GCA_021204285.1 Lachnospiraceae bacterium
CGGGTGAGGTCTGTGTCTCGCCGAAGACAGACCGTGAGGTGAGAGAATTCGCAGAGACCTTCATCAAGGAGAGCCGCGAGAAGATGATTGAGGATACGAAGCTTCGGATGTCCCTTGAGGATCTGTATTCACAGATTCAGAGCGGTAATCTGAAAGAGCTGAACATTATCATCAAGGCGGACGTGGCCGGAAGCGTTGAGGCTGTGAAACAGTCGCTTCTGAAGCTTTCGAATGAGGAAGTTGTTGTGAAGTGTATCCACGAGGCAGCGGGTGCGATCAACGAATCCGACGTTATCCTGGCGAGTGCCTCCAATGCGGGTATCATTGGTTTCAATGTGAAGCCGGATGCAGTCGCGAAGGAGACGGCGGAGCACGAAAACGTAGATATTCGCCTTTACAGTGTCATTTACGATGCCATCGCGGATGTCGAGCGCGCGATGAAGGGCATGCTGGATCCGGTCTATGAGGAGAAGGTGCTTGGCCATGCCGAGATCCGCCAGATCTTCAAGGCTTCGGGCGTAGGCAATATCGCAGGTTCCTATGTGCTGGACGGTGTAATTCAGCGTGGCTGCAAGATCCGTATCAGCCGTGAGGGCAAACAGATTTACGAGGGCGAGCTTGCCTCGCTGAAGCGCTTCAAGGATGATGTGAAGGAAGTCCGCTCCGGATTTGAGTGCGGTCTTGTCTTCGAAAAATTCAATGATATCCAGGAGTTGGATATCGTTGAGGCCTACACGATGGTAGAGGTGCCGAGATAGCATGAGAAAGAACAGTATCAAAAATACCCGGATCAGTGGGGAAGTCCAGCGGACGCTCTCGGAGATTATCCGTGGTGGAATCAAGGATCCGCGCATCAGTCCGATGACGACGGTGCTGCGCGTGTACGTGGCGCCGGATCTGAAGACCTGTAAGGCGTGGATCAGCGTGCTGGGTGACGAGAAGGCGCAGCAGGATACGATGGAAGGCCTGAAAAGCGCGGCCGGCTATATTCGCCGTCAGCTGGCGGGCGAGCTGAACCTGCGCAATACGCCGGAGATCACCTACATCCTGGATCAGTCCATCGAGTACGGGGTAGAGATGTCGAGAAAGATCGACGAGGTCATGGGCGAGATGCCTGAAAGAGGGGCAGAAGAATGAGTATCGTGCTGGAGGAGGAACTGAGCGGAATAAAATCGCTCGGAATTGCAGGTCACGTTCGTCCTGACGGGGACAGCATCGGAGCCTGTGTGGGTCTGTGGGCTTACGTGAAGGACAACTTTCCGCAGGTAGAGACCGTCGAGATGTGGCTCGAGAAGCCGGACCCGAAGTTTCTGATGCTGGAGGGCTGCGAAGAGATCCGCCAGCCGGATTCTCAGGAGCGCGTCTACGATCTCTTCATTGCTGTGGACTGCGCGGCGAGGGATCGGCTCGGAGCGGCGCTGCCCTTCTTTGCGGCGGCGAAACGGACGCTCTGTATTGACCATCATGTGAGCAATCCGGGCTACGCGGATGAGAGCGAGATTGACGGCGATGCGAGCTCGACCTGCGAGCTGCTCTGCCGCCTGATGGACATGGAGAAAATTTCGGCGCGGGCTGCAGCGGCCCTGTATCTGGGCATCGCGCATGATACCGGCGTTTTTCAGTACAGCTGCACTTCACCCACCACGATGCGTGTCGCTGCGGATCTGATGGAAAAGGGAATTTCCGGGTCTGACATCGTGACGGAAACATATTTCAAAAAGACTTACAGCCAGAATCAGATTCTTGGCAAGGCGTTGCTGGAGAGCATGCGTATTATGGATGGCCGGTGTGTCGT